>JBJESC010000314.1:0-8988 GCA_051882615.1 Oscillospiraceae bacterium | reverse complement strand
CAGACCCCACAATTGAGTGTGTAGCCTGCGGTTCTTCCAACATAACAAGCCCGACCTTCGGAGAATGGGAGCGGACGGTTCTCGAGGAAGCGTATGACGATATTGACTACCTCTCCCTGCACAACTACTACGGCAACCCGAGCAACGACACCGCCTCCTACCTTGCCTCCTCGCTTGAAATGGACAGCTTTATTAAGCTGGTAGGCGGTATCTGCGACCTCGAAAAGCAGCGCAGGCACAGCAAAAAGGACATCTACCTTGCGTTTGACGAGTGGAATATCTGGTTTCACAGCGGCGAGCAGGACAAGAAAATCGAAAAGTGGCAGGTTGCGCCGCCGCTTCTTGAGGATATCTACAACTTTGAGGACGCGCTTGTTGTGGGAACGCTGCTGATGACGCTGCAGAACAACTGCGACCGCGTAAAGATTGCGTGTCTTGCGCAGCTTGTAAACGTAATTGCTCCGATTATGACCGAAACAGGCGGCGGTATCTGGGCGCAGACGATTTTCTACCCGTTCATGTACGCTTCGCAATATGGCAGAGGTACGGTGCTGAAGCAGCTCACCTCCTGCGGCGGGTACAGCACGGAACGGTACGGCAATGTGCCTTTTGTCGAGTCCTCGGTTATCTTCAACGAAGAAAAGAACGAGCTTGTGCTGTTTGCGGTTAACCGCTCGCTTGACGAGGACATTCAGCTTAGATTTGATATACACGGTTTTTCGGAAATCAAGGCGGAGGAACACGTTATTTTGCAATGCGATGATATGAAGATGACCAACAGCATTGACTCCCCAAATAATCTTGTTCCAAGCAAGGCTGATAACGTCACCGTTGAGGGCGGCTCGGTTGTATTGACGCTGCAAAAGCACAGCTGGAATATGATTCGGTTCTCGGTAAAGTAAAAACAGACTATATTTGAGCAGAGTCGTATACCGATAATGTCGGACGGAATGATGGCTCTCGGCAGTAATAACATAAGATAAGTTTCAATCAATTCATTTTTTGTGAATCCTCTCAGAAAGGCGAGCGGCTGCGTGGTGGCAGGCGCTCGTTTTTCCTTTATATCATCTCGGCGCTGCGGGTACTTTTCTCTTCACACATGAAACGGTCGGTGCGTTTGACGAGTTCCTCAAACGAGGGGCGTTTGCCGCTTGCGGGAATAATTGTTCCCATGCTTCCGGCAAACACAACTTGCCCACGTCAAAACGATGGTAACAGTATATCGACCGACAGTAACTCTGACGCCTGAAAATATCGTTCAGATAACGCACCTTTCCCGAACACAGATTTCCGAACGGGTTTCCGAACGAAATTGCCCCCGAAATCCGCGTGATTTCGGGGGCTTGCTGTATGTCCGTTAAACGCTCGTTTTCTGAACCGAATCATCAAGCCGTCACTATCTCGAACCCATTTTCAAAAAGCATATCATTCAAGGCAAAAATGCTCTTTTTACTATTCACAGCAAAGATGATGATCGAATCTCGCCTGTTTCTTGCATACAAAGTGGAGAAGCCGGCATATTTGAGCAGCTCGTCCATTTCTTCAAGAGAAAGCTGAAGACCGAAGCCAATAGCAATAAGCTTGTCGCGGGAAGGGAAGCGTTTACCGGAAAAAATCTGATAGGCATATATTCTATTCAGTCCGCTGCGTGCAACGACCTTGGATTTTTGCAGCCCTTTTTCGGAGATCAGCAGCTCAATGTATTCGGATAACTGTGCCTCGGCAAACTCCGTTTCATTCTTGCTTAAATAGCTTTCTATCTCCTTTGAGCTTTTGATTTCATTCAACAGCTCGTCTGTTGTCTTTTCGTGCTTTACCATTGCCAATCTCCTTTTAATGCTTTGTTATAATTATATCTCATATTTAAGCATAAGTCAATTAGCACGGTGCTTACAAATCGGAATATTTCTTGACATTCACATTGAAAAATGGTAAAATAATGTTATCATGACAGGCGGTGAAACAATGGAACTAAGAAAAACAAAAACTATTCACAGCTCCGAGCACGGCGAAGTCATTCTTGGCGAGAACCCCGAGGGAAAGCTTGTCGTAAAGAAAAAAGTACCGCAGGACAGGGAACTTCTGAAAAGGCTGAGCATTGTTCATTCTCCGTATGTTGCAAAGATCATGGAGTATGACGACGAGTATGTTTACCTTGAATACGCCGAAGGGACATCACTGAGCGAACGCGGTGCGCCTGCTTCTTTATTGTACAATATTTTCTGCGAGCTTTGCAGCGGACTTGCCGCATTGCATTCTTCCGGGATAGTTCACCGTGACATCAAGCCCTCTAATATTATTCTGTGCGATAACGGTCACATTAAGATCATCGACTTTGACGCAGCGCGTATCAAAAAGCCCGAAGCAGACAAGGACACAGTTTTTATCGGAACAGACGGCTTTGCGCCGCCCGAGCAATACGGCTTTATGCAGACCGATGAGCGCAGCGATATTTACTCTCTGGGCGTGACAATGAAGCTGCTGCTCCGCGACAAATTCCGTTGCTCTCCCTATCGCAGAGTTGCCGAAAAGTGTATGCGTTTTAACCCGGAGCAGCGCTATTCCTCTGTTTCACAGGTAGAACATTCCTTATTCTTGTGCAGGTATGGCATTTGGTTTGCGGCAGGGGCTTTGGTTGTCACCACAGCCGTTATTTTGGTTATATGTTTACTGAATACACCTGCAAGCGAAACGGAAAAGCACGAAGAACCCCCGATTTTGCAGACCGAGCACTCCGATACCGTTTCTTCCAATGAGAGCGAACCGCCGACGCCCGAACATACAACGACAACCTCGCAAACCGGCACGATAGCGCACACCGACGCTCCGCCGCAGGAGTCCGATGATAGTACCTTGCCGGGCGAAACCACACAGGCAAACAGTTCCTTTACCTCAACACCTGCCACAACAGAAACAACAGCGGTATCTAAAACAACTCCGGAGAATACCACCATTCAGACCACCACAAAAGCAACAGAAGAACAGTCGATCGTTATAACAAGCGCGACAACTGTTTCCACCACCGGCTCGCCTGAGCCGATCGCAATTCCCGAGGACAGCAAGCGTAATATCAGCTGGGAAGCGCTCATGCTTCCCGTGGGAACGCCGAAATTTGCTGACGCGGTAACAAGCTTTTCAACACAGGACAATCATGTGTTTATAAAATGGGACAAAATGAGCAGATCGGAAGCACGCGTAATTCTTTCAAAAATAAAGCTGTGGCTTAATACTGACGAGCCATTATATGAGTTTGACGAGCCGCTTTATCAGGTTTGTTTCAAGACTGAACAATACGAAGTAAATTTTGAATACACCAACAAGGCGTCCGCGCCCTGTCAAGGGCATTTATGGTTCTCTCCGATTGATGAATACGAGCCGCTTGTATTCAGCAGTGCGCTTTCTGGGGAGTTACCAATCCCCGAAGGAAGCGACCGTCCGCTTAGCTGGGACAGCCTTGATCTGCCCGATGAGGTGCCAAAGCTCAGCGAATATGTCTCCGACTTTGACAATGAAAACAGCTATCGCTGGTACATAGAGTGGGACAATGCAACCTCTCTTGAAGCCACGAAAATGGTAATGCTGCTGCAAAAATGGCTTAAATGCGGAAGTGACGCAAGTGAGCGCAGTAACGGTATGTGGTGGGCCATAGATTCCCCCGACTGCAACACCACAATTGAATGGCTTGAGGACGGCAGACTTACGGTTACTATTGGCAAATGGATATTTGAATAGCAGTAAAGCCGAACCTTTTGAGTTCGGCTTTTGGCTGCTTGGTAAGAGTTTGTTTAGTAATAAAGGTTCCTTTGTACCCCATATGCAATCATTGTATCAATGTCAAAAAATATATCGATTTCAACTGCTGAGATTTGATACATAACAAACACATAACACGCTCTACCATTATCATCTTCACCAAGATATACATCTGATCCATCTGCTCGTCCATGAAAATAAGCAAGTTTATCAGCCATTGACTTATAGTAATCTAAAGACTCTCCTAAATGCATACCATTAGTAATATCTACATCTGTACCACCATATACACCTAATTTATATATAATATCTGTGCTATCAGGATTAAAGTTACCTTTGTAGTGAACATAGTATCGAGTATTGCCAACATTGTATATTGCTATTCCGTTGTTGTATTCATCGGGCATACCATATTCGGATACATAGTTATTATAAGAATTCTTGATTTCCATCACCGAGTGCTGTGCAAGCTTGTTCTTCTTGGTATTCTGTTGCTGTTCATCGCTTTTTGTATCATCACTTGCTAAGCCGTACTGCGTTAGCTTTATACACCCCTCGAATGAATTATTTGCTATATCGGAAGGATACGGGTCAAAAGAAATATCGGACAGAGAACGACAATACCTGAAAGCCAGTTCGCCTATTTCCGAAACATCACTTCCCGAAACGCTTTCCAGCGAGTAGCAGTCAGCGAAGCATTCACGAGGAATCGAAGTATTGCGCTCGGAAAAACTTGAGAAGAATAACTGTGCAGATTTAAGCTCCGAACAGACCTTAAAGGTGCCGGAAGACGCTCCGGTCTCATTCAGGGTGCCGCCGTCCATCCAAAGCTCCGTAAGACCTGTGCACCCTGCAAAGGCGCTGCTGCCGAGATTTGCATATTCAAGGGCAAGGCTTTTCAGCGCTGTGCAGTTTTGGAATGCCTGCGCCTCTATCATATTTTTCTTTCCGAACACACCTATTGCGGCGCTGTAACCATTGCTGTTATGATCAAATGTCACGATTTCTTCAAGTGCGGTGCAATCAGCAAATGCTCTGACTCCGATTGAAATGCCGGAATCAGGCAGTGTGACCTTTTTCAGGTTGTTGCAGCCTTCAAACGCCGCATTCATTATAAGAAAATTACTGCCATCTTTCATTTCGACAGCAGAACAGTCCAGTTCTTCAAGCAAATGACAGTCTTTAAAAGCTTTCTCACCTATTGCGATAATGTTTTTCCCAAGCTTAACACGGGTTATGTCCGTACCGCTATTTTTCGGTTGAAACGCCGATTCCGATATGACTGTCACGGGTCTGAACCATATCGTGTCCGGAACAGTCACATCTGCTGTGGTGCCTGTGTATTTTGTTATTACACAGTGGTCGCCATTGACCGACTCGTATTCAAACCCTATTCCCGCCTGCGGAACAAAAATAAAAAGTGCCGCGGCAGCAACGGCAAATATAGCCGCAATCGACACAATTGCGGATACTGTTTTCCTGCGCTTGCGTTGTTCCTGCCCAACATCGCCGCTCTTAATTCGTTTATTCAATTCTCGAATATCCGACAGACCGGGGTCGTCTGTTCTTACGCCCTCAAAGAACGGATTAGGCGTGTCACAATTCGGACATTTTTCCATCCTTGCTGTAAGCGGCTTGAAGCAGGTGCCGCACCTCATAGGTTTATCTTGTGTTCGGTCGTTTTGTTCCGATGTATCGGCGAGTACCTCTTCGGGCGATACTTCTGTTTCTGCCGCCGCCCCGCACTTCGGGCAGAACACACTATCGTCAGGAATTTCTGCTCCGCATTTTCTGCAATACATATTTTATACCTCCATTATATAAAACGCTCGAATTGTCATTCAGCGTTAAGAGCATATGTTTCAACAGCTGTTCTGACTCAACAATTTACGTTTGGTTCGGAAGCCGGACTTGCGAAGCATTACATCCAGTCATGTATTTTATTGCAAATGTATATCGCAACGACAATACCGAATACAATAAACACTCCGCCCCATGCCTTTGTAATTGCTCCTGCAATTATTGTGATAACAAGCCCAATTCCGATAAGCTTACAAAGCCCCGAAAGATCCCCGCTGCGCGCCGCAAGGATAAATGCGCATATTACCCTGATAACAAACGCGAGAATTGCAACCCCGCAGAAAAACCAGTCGAACAATACCACAGTATTGTAGGTCGTCAAGTCCTCATATGAGTTTATTTCCATATTGCCCAAAACAACATATTCAATAAACAAAGCAATTACCAACGCGGCAATCGAAATAATAAAGCACACTTTGCTTACATTAGCTACAACAGACTGACTTTGCACATATGCTTGCGACCGGGCGGGTTGGACAGATGTGGAAGGCTGCGAAGATTGGGATGATTGCGCAGGGTGAGTGAGCTTTTGCGGCTCTGCGTTCGGATCTTCGTAGAATGGATTTGGCTCGTCACAGTAAGGACATTTCTTCCACTTTGTCGTCAGTGGTTTATAGCAGGCTCTGCACAGTCTTTCGGGTCGGCGAGGGGGCGGCGGAGCAGGCTTGGTTTCTTCCTGCGGTTCTTTGTTCAGTGATACTTTTGATTCAAGCCTTACTCCGCACTTTGAGCAGAATACGCTGTCGTCCGGCAGCTTAGTGCCGCATTTGTTACAAAACATTTTACTACCTCAATTCAATAAAAGAGCCCGACTGTTTGGTTATTATCTTTTTGCCTGCCGGCATTTTTCTGCTTTTTCATAATCACCGCCTTTTTCGTAATAAACAATTGCATCGTCATATCGACCGAAATTACGTAAGCCATCGGCATATTTAACATAGCATTCTTTTTCTTTTTCCTCGGCGTCAAGATAATCTCCTGCACCTTGATAGGCTTCCGCAGCCTTGCACCAGAATTTTTCTGCCGCATAAGCATTGGCAAGCCTGTAATAGCAGTCGGCTGCCTGCGAATAATAATATATTTCTCTATTCAGCAGGGTTTCAGCTTCGTCAATTTTTTTCTGTTCCAGCAGACTGTCAAAGCCTGTTATCATACATTCTCTTGCCTGATCATACAGACCCGCGTTGTAAAGTTCATTGGCTGCATCTCTGTATTTGCCGCTATTGATATAGTCCTGCGCTCTCATTTTTGCGGTCATCTCTCGGGAATCCTTGTAATCGCCAAGTATAGAAAACGCATTCGCCGCTTCCCAATAATCACCATGCTCCGCAAGGCTCATTGCGTTTGAATATAAATTTGCAGACACCGTTTCGTTCACAATGATAAGCGATAATATTATCAAAACAGTAACAACAACTGCGGAAGTAATGCCGATAACGGTATTACGCTTGATTTTCTTTCGCAGGCGTTTGCATTCTTCTATAGCTGCCTCCGCTCCCTCGTGTTTTCTTATCAGGTACAGTCTGCCCTCGACTTCTTCTATCTCCGCGACCCGCACTTTTGGATTGCTGAGTATATTACGGCAGTATATCAATTCGCTCTTGGCGGCTTCTTCTTCCTTGCGCCTGTTCTGCTCGCTTATTTGTGCGGCTAACTCGTCGGTTTTTTTGACGCACTCTTTTGCTCTTTGCGCAGCGTCCTTATAGAAATCTATTGATTTAAAATCAGATGCTGCACGGCTTAGCTTGTGCAGTTCATTGGAAGCGGCATCACAATCTGCCTGCTCATAAATTGTTTCGCAGGCGCTGTTAAACAATTTCTCGCTGTCAAGAAAATCACCCATTGCACGGAACGCTTCAATAACTTCCATATACTGCTGAACAGAATTTGCTTCATTAAAGCATTTTACGGCATACTCATAATGTTCGTATTTCTCAAGCAGGCTTCGTCCTTTTTTGGCAAGCTCGGCGCTGTCCTTGTAGCTGCCGAGTTTTTCAAGCGACTCGCAGGCGGAAAGCATTTCCGAAGCGGTACGCGCAGCGCTGATCAGCCCGCAGGCATTCCTGTAAGCTATCTCAAGCACTTCCTGCGATTTGCTTCTGCATTGCTTAGCGAGCTCTTCGGCGTCCTCGTATTCGCCCAGAGCTTCCAGATCCTCTGCCGCCTGCAGCAGGTCGGATATTGTTGCTTCATCATTTTTCAGGACGCTTTTTGCGTGCTCGTATGTAGTTTTTCGGCGATAATCAATTGCGCCTGTTATGCAGCGTTCAGCCAGCTCGTCCGCGTTCCTGAATCCGGAGAGGTCAAGCAGTATTCTCCTTGCCTCCTCAAAGCTTCCGCTATCCATCAGCTCTTTGGCATTTTCATAAAGCTCGTTGTTTTGGCGATATTCACGCTCAATACGCGTTTCCTTAGCTGCCTGAACTACTTCGGTTCCGCAGAAGCGGCAAAAGGTGCTTTCATCATCAATTGTTTTTCCGCATTTACGACAAAACATAAGTTTTCCTCCTGTTTGCCTAATCCCTGTTTATATTCAGGGTTGGGTAATTTTCAAGCGTCTGCGCGTTAAGCGCTTTCACGAAATTATAGGTGTAATCAAAATTATTGCTATACTTTTGTTCGCCGAGTATAAGAATAGCATAAAAACGGTGCATTGAATACATTTTGCCATAGCATTCAGCCGCCGTCTGTCTTGAAGCGTTGGGAATGCGGAAGATGTAAACCATTGCCTCAAGCAGGTAATAGTACCTTGCCGCTTCCTTGACCGCCTGTGCTCTTTCGCTTGTACCCGGAAGGAAGGAATAGTGAGATAGCCCCTGAAAAGCGGTTTCCTCCTTTTCCACCCGCTTATGTACCGTGTCGGCACAGGTTTTCAGATATGAAGATGCCTGTGAGGGATTATTTTCCGCTGCAACTGCTGCATGGTCAACCGCTTCTTTGAAATACTTCTTGAATGCAGAGGCGCTTGCTCCTGCCTTTTCTATCAGATAGGAAAACAGAATTTCATGCGCAAAAACATTATTCGGCTCAACCTCAATTACTCTTTCGGCATAATTTTGGGCTGAATCGTATTGTTCCTCCGCAAACTTTTTTCGCGCAATATCGAGCCACTTGTCGACCGGAGAAAGCTCCTCTGCCGGTAATTCGCGCTCAACAGAAGCGCCGGTGTTTATTTGCTCGTTTGTGTCAACGGCTACCTTTACTCCGCATTTCGTGCAGAAAATACTATCGTCCGGAAGCTGAGTTCCGCATTTTCTACAAAACATTTTCTCTCTCCTTGTAATTCTATTTGTATGTTTTGAATTGATTATATCATAATATGATTTGTTTTTGGTAAGCACGGTGCTTACAGCAAAGCATTCATTCGGGTGCTTA
>JBJESC010000313.1:0-2288 GCA_051882615.1 Oscillospiraceae bacterium | reverse complement strand
TCTTGCTGGTGTTGACATAGTTATAGAAAAATTCGAAAACATACGCTCTGGGACGCATCATATAAAGCTCGGGGTTATCCTGACGCTGAGCCATTTCGAGTACGAACAGCTTCTTATAATCGTCAGCAACGGAGAGAATACCCTGCTCAATCTTTGCAGAGCATTCCTCAAGGGAATCGAACTTAATTCCCGAACGGTTGTTAGTAATGTACTTATTCGGTACGGACACGAAGAACGCAGATAACTGCTCATCAACGAAGTCCTTGCTGTTCGCGCGGATAAAGCCCGTAAGCTCAAAGGTTGAGAAGTAGTTGTACTTCGACATCAGCACCTTTGCAGCCTCGCGCTTTGCTCCCGAAATAGCATACGGAATGAGGTATGTAAAACCATCGCGCTCTGCGGCGATAAAGTCGGCAACGCTCTTTCCGTTCTCGGAGAAGCGCACCTTCTGAATATCGTTTTCGTCCTTACGATAGTAGTTGATTTTGTAAACGCTCTCGGGATTGCCGTAGTTGAGAACCGCCAGATTGATGGTTCTCTCGACGCACTCCTCCTCGTCAACAGCAGTGAGGTGCTTTTTCCTTACGAACGCAAAGCAAAGGTCAACCATATTGATATAGACGCCCTTCTTGCTTGTAAGCGTTGTGAGGTTCTCGTGGAGCGCAGCCTGCTCGTCCTCGGGCAGCGCAAATACAATCTCCGTATGCTTGAACGGCTCGTTTGTCAATGCAAGCTCACGAACCTTGAGAGTTCCATCATCATTGACAACGCGAAGATAATAGTTATTCGAACGCATCTTGAACCAGTCAACGTTCGCAAATACACTCTTTGCACCGAGGCCGAAGCGTCCCTCGCGCTTTTTGTCGCCGTCATTTCTGCCGACAGACAGATAGTAGAACACCTGTTCCAGACGAAATCCCGTCTCGTTATAGGTGAGCTTTACCTGACCTTCATCAAGGAACTCAACCATTACCTTGATGTCGGGACTGTTGTAATCACATCCGAATACGTTCTGCAAAAGCTCGCGGATAATGGACTCTCTCGGATAGTCCTTTGCGATGCCTGTCATGTTGACAGCGCCTCTTCCGGCGTACATATTGTTGAAGTAATCCTTGAAAGGACTGCTGTCAATCTCGCCGTTATCAAGCTTTTGCTGAATGTCGTTAACGACTGCCTTCATGCCTTCCTTGTCGCCTGCCGTATTGCGTTCAAAGAAGTCGCCAAGCAGCTTTTCAACTGTTTCATAGCTTCCGCTCATTAACTCTGCCCCTTTTCTCCGCGCAAAATAAAGTCAAACGCGGCAAGTATTTGTGTGTTGAGTTTGCAGTATGCCAACTCGTTAAGGCAATACCGCACAATTATTGTCGTGCGATTGCGCTAGCAGATTTTTCGTCAGATTGTACAAATTGAGCGCAGGCGGGCTGGCGCCCGTCAAGCGAAATTTGTGCAAGATGGCGGAAAAGATGCAAGCAAGCGCGCGGCAAAGGCGTTAGCCGCTAATTGTGCGGTGTTGCCTTAAATTCCATCATTATAAATCTTGATATATTCCTTGAAGGAACGCTGAGAATCCTGCTCCTTTGCTCTGTACTTCCAGATTCCGTACAGAACAGAGTACTGAATGCAGTCGCCCAGCTCCGAAATCTCCTGCTTAATCTTCAGGTGGAAATCATCGCCCTTGTGAAGCTCGTCAATCTGAGCCTTTGCCTCGCGAATTCCCGAAATTATCTCAAATGCGAACGGTTCGTTGGAATACGCGTCATCAGCAAACGACTGCGCCATATTGTCAAGGTGAGGCGCCTTTTCAATCCTTCCGGAATTGTTTACGCACAAGCCTTTAACGCCGTTGACAGCGGCTGCAATATCCGCTTCAGCCGAACTGTCGGACAGACCAAAGAATTTATAAACGCGCTTAAGCATATTGTCCGCAAAATCTATCAGCTGCTTGCTGTTTGCAATTTTCTCGGCTGCGGGGAAATGATATTCACGCTTTACGCGCTTGATTAAATCCTGACAGCTTTCAACCTGGCTTGCAAAATCCTTGATATATCTGAGGTCTGCAATAAGGTTATTCACGCACTTTGCCTTTTCGGGAACATCAAGCAGGATATTTCTCGAAACAAAGCTGTCGGAGAATGCGTCGTCAATGCTGAGATACAGCGTCTTATCCAGAACGCAGGAGTCGAACAATCCGTTTGTATCGCGGAAGATAACAAATCTCCTGTTCTCCTCGTTTTCGGTGCCGTGACGAGTCATTCTTCTTTCAAGAAGAACCGGCGACAGGGGGAGCT
>JBJESC010000312.1:0-2289 GCA_051882615.1 Oscillospiraceae bacterium | reverse complement strand
CTTTTCCAAGCGCATTACCGCAGACTATCAGCGTCAGGCACTCGCAGAGACCTCGGGAATAGCAAGTATGCGCGCAGAAGCATCGGCAGAAATTATGGCAATGCAGCTGGAGCGCTGGCTGATGGGCGATATGGATATAGTAGAGCAAATTTTAGAGGGAATGAATCAGCAGCCTCCCGTCACCGAGGAAGTTTACATTCCCCAAGTCCCCGCTCCCACCGAAAAAACGCTCTTTTTCTTCGGCGACAAGGGAAAGCGAGAGGCAGTCCGCTATGTCATAAGCATAATCAAGGACGGAATGATCGGGCTGTTTGACAACACAGACCTCAGTTGGGCTACCTCAGACCCCGGCTTTACTGCCGAGATACAAGCCTCAATCAGGAATTACATTGACAGGGGAAACACCTTCACCCAGATACTCCCCTCACTCTCCGATATCAGCTGCTATACGGACAGCCTGCGCTTTCTGCTGCCAATTTATATACGAGGAACCGCAAACGTGTACTACTACCCCAGAATGACCGCCTCGCCGCAATCTCTGACATTGATTGTAGCCCCCGGGCAATTTGTATCCTTTTCTTATTCAATACGCTCAGGCAACGACAATATGATTACCATTGTATCTACGGACAAGGATTTTATAAACGCCCACGCTGAGCAGTTCCGCGAATATCTCTCAATGTGCAAATCCGCGCTGACAGTGCACAGAGATCCGCGGGAGTTCACCCCGACAATTGCGGACTTTCTCACGCTGCGCGGAGATATTATCCAAAAGACCGCTCCGCTGTCCACTTCAAGTATGCCTGCCGAACTTGCGCAAATGTATTCGGAGCAGTCCAAAAACGCCATCTGGAATGAATCCTTCCGCAAGGTTGCAGAGGAAATCCCGAATTTTGAGCAGCGCCTTGCCACCAACACCCACATTGATATCTGCCCAATCAGTTCGGTTGAGGATATTAAAGCGGGAAAAGTTCCCGTTGCCTGTCCATATATGCCGTGTGAGGGACATCCGTGCTACACTCCCGAAACCTACGCGCTGCACCTGAAAAACATACTGCGGCTTATGGACACCTACGAGAAATACTCATTCATTCCTATTACGCCGGAATCCTACCCCGGCTACAATCTGCTGGTAAACGAAGGGGGAATGGCGCTTCTTGCGCACGGACAGACCGCAACTCCGCTGATTCTGGAATTCCACCGTCCCGAGATGGTGATTGCGTGCAAGGAACACCTTATGCGAATTGTTGACAGAGAGGGCGGCGTTGAGAACTCGCGCAGCAGAGTCAAGAAGCAGCTCAACGCGCTTATCCGCGAGCTGAATAAAGAGGCGAAACCCAAGTCCTGAAGCTCATTTTTCACCCGTGTATGATTCTTATGTATTCTCTCCTCCACGCTGCGAAGCGCATTATAGAAGCGAAAATCCTGTGTAAATGTTATCAATGAAAGGTGCGCCTTGTATAGTCATCACAGCTCGCCGGTAGCCCCCTGCGGCTTTTTCGCTTAGAAAAGCGCTAAGGCAACACCGCACAATTAACGGCTAACGCCTTTGCCGCGCGCTTGCTTGCATCTTTTCCGCCATAGCGTTTTGCGCGAAGCGCATAATGCGTGCACAAAATTTCGCTTGACCGCATTATCTGCTGCGCAGAAAACGCTGCGCCAGCCCGCCTGCGCTCAATTTGTACAATCTGACGATGACACGATGTCATAAGGCATTCGCCAAAAGCGCAGCACGGACGCTGCGCAAAAAAGGCGAACGCACTATGAATCTGCTGGCGCAATCGCACGACAATAATTGCGCGGTGTTGCCCTAAAATGCGTAAGCGCTTGATTTATCGATATAGAAAAAACGCTATTTTAGGGACGGTTTAAAAAGTAATCCTCAAACTCTTTGGAGAATATCATTCTCCCGTCACTCGGTACTTTGTCGCCCTTCCCTTGCCAATTTTCTCAATCTTCCCCGCTTTCATCAAACGCGCAAGCTCTGCTTCAATGGTGGTTACGCTGATGTCAGGCAGCTTTTCACACAATTCGCTTTTTGAAACGGGAAGAATGCTCTCGGAAATATACGCTTCTATTCTCTGTTTTTTTGTTATTTTCTTGTTCTTAAGATTGGCAAATCTGCTGTCAAGTTCAAAGTAACTCATCTTCAGGGTAAAGAGGAAATTGTTTATAAACGGGAAATAATTGTTGGCGTTTTCGCGCCAACGTTCGGAAGATTTTTGCAGAGAGGTATAGTAGTAATTCTTATATGTATTTATCTGTTCCTCAAAAGAAACATACCTGCCC
>JBJESC010000311.1:0-9041 GCA_051882615.1 Oscillospiraceae bacterium | reverse complement strand
GCGAAGCAATAACTGCCGCCGAAAAATATATGGAAAGCTTCCCTTATCGTCTTGATGAAAGAATAACCTACAAGGTAAATAAAGCCTATATCTATGAGCTTCCGAATGGTAAAAATGCTGTCCGTTTATATCTGCGGATTTACTGCGGCGATTTTCCTATGGAGTTTATTACTGCTGATAATAACAAGGAAATCCCCTTTTCCTGCGCAGATGTTACCGGTCTTGACGGTATGGAAATGACAATGATACGAACAGACGGTTTCGACCAGATAATAACCTTTAAAACGAACACAATGCTGACACCAACCGATAAAACCCTGACCGAGATAATCCCCGTTGACGAGGTATTCGCCATTATTAAGAACAAGGTTACAAACTCGGTAGTTTATGATGTTACCGAGATTTCCCTCGGCTATATTGACGCTTGTTATGAGCCCTATGATGTTTGGGCAAATGCCAAGTATTACACTCTCCCCGTGTGGAATGTCACTCTTGATACGGGAACAACAACTCTCACCGCTACCGTCAACGCCGAAACGGGAGAACTGTTTCTCGGGAGGTAAAAATGAAAACTTTGAACTGTATTCTTGCCGAACTGAAAAAGGTGATTTTAAGCCCATATTTCCTGATTGGAGTGATAGCGTTTGCGCTGATGTGCTTTACCTCCTCGGCATATACGGACTACTCCAATATGAATCAGATTTCCATATTTGAAATGGTAACAATGCTCGGCACGGATAAGGCGCAAGGCTACGAATTTTCGGCGCAGTATGTCTGCTCTCGGGGCTTCGGGACGTGGGCTGTTCAGTTCCTTTCAATTATCGTTGCGTTTCCCTTTGTTAAGGTGCTGTGCGAGGAGCGCAGATTTTCCGAAAAGCGATACATAATCAGCCGTATGGGAAAGGTTCGCTACTGCCTGTCAAAATTCCTCTCTGCGATAATAAGCGGAGCGGTGCTGTGCGCTCTCGGCTTTCTGCTGTTTTCGGCGGCAGTTTACGCGATTTTCCCGAAGCCAAACGAGCTGCCGACTGAACAGGCGCAAATGCTCGCGGAGATTGATATTTCCTACCCGAAAAAGCTGCTTGAAACGGTGATAATGGGCGCGGGAGCGGCGGTTCTGCCGTTTCTCGTCAGCGTGTTTACAGCAAATCAATACTTCTGTATCTGTATCCCGTTTCTGCTTCAATATATGCAGATGACGGCGGCGAATAAACTGTTTCTTGACGGCATTTTGATGAAATACTCTGAATGGCAGATGACGTTAATACAGGCGGTGCATCCGTCCACTCTGCGCAGCCTTGCCTACGGCACAAATTCGGGCTTGGTTTCGTTTGCGGGATATGCGCTTCTTGCCGCGGCGGCACTTATTTCGTTCATTATAACTCAAAGGAGGTGCGTTGACTGTGGCAGGTAGTATTTCTCTGCGGAAAATCTGGGCGGTGGCTCGGACGGAGTGGCTGAAATGGGTGTGCAATCCCCGAATGATAATAATTCCCGTGCTTACGGTTTTTATCTACTCCTATGCGGTAATGCCGCTGCTGGAACGCGCCGAGAAAATGGGCGAGCCGCTGAACCTTTTGGAGCCGCTTATCGCGGTGGGAAATTCGGGTATGCTTACGCTGGTTATTCCCTTGGTGTTCCTCACGCTGATGAGCGACTTCCCGAAAACGGACGGTTCATCGCTGTTCTTCCTGTCGAGAACGGGGCGGTACAATTGGCTGCTGGGACAGATACTTTTCGGGCTTATGAGTGCGCTGACTTTCCTCGGTGCAATCTACATTATCTGCACTGCGTTCCTTATGAACAAAGCGTTCCTCGCTAATGGCTGGAGTATGGTGGTAAAGCGGTACGACCTGCTCTTCCCCGAGGAAGCAGGCGGCTTTGCAAGCGAGCTTGTGCCGCCTAATCTCTACAATCAGATGACGCCGTTTTCCGCGGTGATACAGACCTACCTTCTGCTGTTTCTGTATCTTGTGACGGTGCTGCTTGTGCTGCTGCTTTTTCAGCAGAGAAAGCACAAGGCGGTGGGCTTTCTCGCGGCAAGCGGGTTAATCGGCTTCGGTACGCTTTTCACCTCAATCAGGAGCTTTGCGATGTGGGCGTTCCCCATGGCTAACGCGATAGTGTGGCTGCACTACACCGACATTTACCGTGAAGCGGTAGTCCCCACGGCGTATTCCTACATCTATTTCGGGGCGATAATAGTCCTGCTGATTATTGCAAATATAATCGCGGCAAGCCGGCTTAACGCCGACAGCACGGAAGAAACGGAGACTTGATATGAGCGAAGCAATAATGGTTCAAAATCTCTCGCTGACGATAAAGGGCAGCGAAATTCTGAAAGACATCACCCACAGCTTTGAGCGGGGAAAAATCCACGGCTTAATCGGCAGAAACGGCAGCGGCAAGACAATGCTGATGAAGTGTATCTGCGGCTTTGTGCGGCCAACAAGCGGCGAAATAATTGTTGACGGAAAGCGTGTGGGAAAGGACTGCGACTTTCCCGAAAACATCGGAATAATTATCGAAACGCCGGGCTTTATTCCGTACTATTCGGGCTTTCATAATCTGAAGCTGCTTGCGGGACTTAACCGCCGAATAGACAGCGACAGAATAAAAGAGGCTATGCAAAAGGTAGGCTTAAACCCTAATCTGAAATTACAAGTAAGGAAATACTCCCTCGGTATGCGGCAGCGCTTGGGACTTGCGCAGGCGATTATGGAGAACCCCGAACTGCTGATACTTGACGAGCCTATGAACGGCTTGGACAAAGACGGCGTTGCGGATATGCGGCGGTATCTGCTTGAGCTGAAGGAGCAGGGCAAGACGATACTTATAGCCTCCCATAACAGCGAGGATATTTCTGCGCTGTGCGATACGGTTTGCGAGATGGACAAGGGCGTTATTTCCGAAATACGGTGACAGGCGGATTAACTATAATGAATACCCCCGAAAACCTGTGCAGATTTTCGGGGGATTCTGTTTAAAGTGGGTTTGCCGCTTGATTTCACACTAAGGCGGGAGAGATGATTATACCCTCCGCTTCAAGTGAGGGTTTGCTGCGTAGAATTTCTCCTTATCCGCGTACATATCCCTGTCCGCTCTGTTAAACACATCCTCGCAGCTTGCGTCCGTTTCGGGATTATACAGCGCAAATCCGCAGGATACGGTGGCTTCGTCGGGGGATTTACTGTAATCGGGGTGCTTTTCGGACATAGTGCTTCTGAACTCCTCGGCGAGGATTTGTGCGCTTGCGGCGGTTCGCTTTTCAACGAATATCACGAACTCATCGCCGCCTATTCGGTACAAATCATAGCCGGAAAATTTGCTCTTAATTGCGTTATAACTGTTGATTATCAGCCTGTCGCCTTCTGCGTGCCCTATGTTGTCGTTTACGGTTTTCAAACCGTTGATGTCAAACACCAGAACAGCGAAAGTGAAATTCCTTGCGGTGCGCATTTCATTCTCGATAACATCAATCTTTTCGAGATAGGCATTCCTGTTTTTCGCACCTGTCAATTTATCTGTTCGGGTGTCGTTCATAATGCGGTTTACCATACCGGTCAGTACAAGAATTACCATTGTGCTTACCGCAATAGCAATAAGGATTATAGTGAACGTCATTCGGTTTCTTGTACTGTAGATTTCCCTTTCGGGCACAATAAGCGCAAGATACTCTCCGTTTCGCAATTCGTGCGATATTGCAATATTTAACTGCTGCCTTTCCACATAAGACGACAGCAAATACTCGCCGTCTTCACTGACAAGCTTTTGAACCGTATCGGAAGGGAGCACGGGATTGTGGTCTCCCGAATATAAAACCTTCCCGTTTTTATCCATCAATATGGCATAGCCGCTTTCATACAGGGAGATGCTGCCCACTTCGTTGCAGATAGCGTCATAATCGAGGTCTATTCCCAAGATTCCAATCAGAGTATCGCCAAGATACAGAGGGGTTACATAAGAAATCATATATATGCCATTATTGGGATTGTCGTAAGGCTCAAGCCAGACCTTTTCTCCTTTTTCGACCGCAATGTAGTACCAGCCCACGTTCTGCACGTCCGAGGCGTCATATTTCGCCAAATCCGTAGGCTCTAGATATACAGGCAAACTTGACTCGGCAGTTCGGCTGATAAAATATCCCGCTGTGGAATTGGTTATCTCGGGATTAAATCTGAAATAGGTTGCCACAATGGAGTTGTTATTCCGCACGAGGGAATAAGCAATTTTGCTTGTTTCTTCCGTATAATCGGCAAGAAATGCGGCGTTTTTCAAATCATCGGCGGAGTCCAGCCGCTCCATATAATAGTCTGATAACGTGTGTACCAAGGTTTCAATTTCCGAAAAGCGTTTGTTCAGATTCTCGGAGTTTTCCTTGCAGTGGTGAAGTATATTCTCATAACTGTATTTCTCTATGGCATATCTGAAGCTCGCAACAGCTATAACGCCAATCAGAATCGAAGCCAACACTATACCGAGAACAATAATTGTAATCAGATTATTCTTTGTTCTCTTCATATTGAACCTCCCCCGCTTGCTTTGTGCAAAGCGAAACAGACCGGTCACAGAGAGCTTTGGTATCTCTGATTGCCTCTTCGATACAATTATCCATGTAAGTATCATAACGGGATTTGATGTGTCTGAAATACATTAACAGCAAGGATATAGTTATTCCCGTGTTGATGAGGGAAAGACCGTAGAAAACGAACTGAACAACAATACATATCAATGATATGACAACACACATCATGAATGTTGACTTTTCGTTTTTGCTGAGATTTTTCCTGTTCAGGCACAATCTTACGCAGCAGAGGAGAAGAACCAATCCGCATATCGCAAAGCTTATCCATATTCCGTTTTCACGCTGATAGTGGTTGGTATCGTCAAAGGAATAATACCACCCCGTAAGCTGTGTGATTACAAGCCCTATAAATGCGATGAAAAGCAATGAAAACGCAAGATAATCCCACCAAGTTGATTTTGACTTGTTCTTGGCGATGATATGCTTTACATAATCGGAGAAAAGGGCAAGGAGTATGTATTGCAGCGCGAACATAACGAAATTACTTATTCGTGTAAACGCGCACCCCATAGGCGTTAAATCTCCCCTGTATATGTAGGCGAGAGCGTCGCTTACCAGAATAAAATTGTTTATCAAAATCATTCTCCGGATTTTATTACCGACAGCGTCTTTTTTACTAAACGACGCGGTACCGAGCAGAATACATACGATGATGCTTATGATACAGCCCCATATTTCAAAGCTTATCTGAAATATATTTATTGTAGACACCGCTAATTTGCTCCTTTCAGTATTTTTGTTCTGCACTCAACGATAGCCATTAAGTAGAGAGGAGGGACGAAAATGCCCGAATTTCTGTATTTACCCTCTTTTTGGATTTTTACAAAACAATTATACCACATTCGACAAAAATCTTCAATACCTTTTTCAACGAGTTCTTCACAATGCCGCAAGGCGTTATCCCGACAATGCGATTACGGACGATAACGAAAAATCCCCCGAAAAAATCGGGGGATTCGGTTATCCTCTGCTGCTGTGGTCGGCGTCAGCAGCTGCGCGCCACGTCCCGGAGGCGGAGAGCCGTTTGCCCTTTCTCACGTTCGATACCGCCTTACACATCGCGTCATACTGCACCGCGCAGCCCGCTTCGTCCGCTACGCAATCGACTGCCGAGTCGCGCGATATGCCGATGCTTGCCGCCGTTTCCGCCGCGTCAATGTTCGCGCCGAGGAACACGAACTCCCAGCCGTACTTCTCCTGCTGTCGGCTTATCAGCTTCTTCACCTTATCTGCGGAATAGCGTCTGCTGGAATTCTCCATACCGTCTGTCGTTATCACGAACAGGGTGTGCTTGGGTACGTCCTCGGGGCGGGCGTATTTGTGGATGTTCCCGATATGCTTTACCGCGCCGCCTACCGCGTCAAGGAGCGCTGTTCCGCCGCACGGGCAATAGTCCTTGTCGGTCAGCTCCTCCACCTCGCCGAGCGGTACGCGGTCGAGCAGAACGCGGCTCTCGGTGCTGAACAGCACTGCGGATACCACCGCTTCGCCGTCCTCGGTCTTCTGCTTTTCGATAAGGCTGTTGAAGCCGCCGATTGTGTCGCTTTTCAGACTGCTCATCGAGCCGCTTTCATCGAGTACAAACACAATTTCCGTAAAATTCTTTTTCATAACAAATACCTCCGTATGTTTTAATGTTTTGTTGTATCTTTATGATACACCATACGGAGGAGTTTTTGGTCGCATTTCAAGCGACAATTATACGCCTATCAAGGTCTGGTCGAAAGCGAAAAGCGTTTCGTTGATTTCGTGGATATTGTATCTCCCGTGCTCAATGAAATACTTGATGATAACGTCGAATTTCAGGCTGTTCGAGAGCGTAAAGCCCGCTTTTTCAAGCAAATCGAGAGTTTCGGTTATGTCGAGATTAAGCGCAATTGCAAACGCTACTGCGGTCTGCTTTTTCGGCTTGTAATGAATATCGCTGCGGATTTTTGAGAACAATCTGCGGTCGATATTTGCGCGTTTATACACATCCACATCGGTCATTCCCTTTTCGTCAATCAAGCGAAGAAGCGCCTGAGAAAACGACTCGTCCAGCTTGTCAAAATCGGCGGGCATTTCGTCTGCCATCTGCGGTGCGGCACAGCACTCACGAGCCGCCGATTTCGCTCTGAACGTGCTTTGAAGGAGGCTCGCTCTGCGGCTGTTCTCGCGCTCGTTGTCGGAGTGCGCTTCAACGTAATTGTCGTCGATATACCTCTTAACATCGGAGAACAGCTCCGCGCTTATGGTAACCGCTCTCTTGTCGAACACCACGAGAGTGACGTCCATTTCGTTAGCTTCCAGGAACTCGGTTATCGCCGACACAGCGACCTCCAGAGCCTTGTCCTTGGGATAGCCGTATACTCCCGAGGAAATCAGCGGGAACGCAACAGACTCGCAGTTATGCTCCTTCGCAAGCTCCAGCGACTTCTTGTAGCAGGAGCGGAGCTGCGCCTCCTCGCCGTTCTTCCCGCCGCGCCAGATTGGACCTACCGTGTGGATTATGTACTTGCAGGGCATATTGTAGCCGCTCGTTATCTTAGCGTCTCCCGTATCGCAGCCGCCGAGCGTGCGGCACTCCGCGAGAAGCTGCGGACCTGCGGCGCGGTGGATTGCGCCGTCCACGCCGCCTCCGCCGAGCAGGCTGCTGTTCGCGGCATTGACAACCGCGTCCGCTTCTACCTTGGTTATATCGTTTCGTACTATTCCGAAAGGCATATTATCCCTCCTCTACAACATCGGAAAGCTTTTCTCTTTTCTTCCAACAGATAAACCCGTAAACATCGTTGAAAAAGAATATCGCAAAATTCACCACCACGGGGATATACGCGGGATTTTCA
This sequence comes from Oscillospiraceae bacterium, assembly GCA_051882615.1. Classification (GTDB taxonomy): domain Bacteria; phylum Bacillota; class Clostridia; order Oscillospirales; family Ruminococcaceae; genus CAG-115. The sequence continues at coordinate 1,631 of JBJESC010000311.1, read as the reverse complement.
ACCGAAGCCAGCACCCACAGCACCACCAGCACTATGTCGTTAAGCGCGTAGCATAGCGCAAAATACGACGAGCGCAGCATTGTAAGCGAAGCCGCCAGAAAGCTGGTCGTAATCGACACGGTACTGAACACGATATTCGGCGTTTCAAACGCGCGGAGTATGAAATAAAACACCGCTGTAACAAGCGCGCCGAAAACCGCAACCCCCGCGATATGCTTTCCCGCGAGCTTTCGGATTGCAACCTCTCTCCCGCTCTTTGACGGGTTTTTAACCCACGTTATCGTAGACCAGACAGCCATCGGCAAGGTCATTCCGAGGTAGCTTATCATCTCGCCCCAATAGCGAAACCGCCACGAAATTACGCCGTACAGAACGCTGAACACTATCATCAGAATCTGCGCCCAGACGCTGCCTTTAGCCGCGAAAATCAGCGAGGTTACGCCTATACACGCCGCCGCTAGGGTAAGCGCGTCTACGCTCCCCGAAAGGAGGTTGGATGCCGTTACGAGAAGCAGCGAGCACAGCCACAGCGCCCAATCGCGCTTCCTGAAATCTTTAATCGGATTAGTCATTGTATTTTTCATTATCCGCCAACCAGCATATCGTATGTAACGCCGTATTTCTCGGCGATGTCCATAGCGTAGGACATTCCCTCAGGGGGAGCGACCTCTATCTTGAACGAGCGCTTTGCGCCCTCGTTCTTGACGATAAGCGAGGATACGCCGATTTCGTCCGAGCTTAGCGCGGGAGCGTCCTCGGCGAGCTTGTGCATGTGCGTATTGTAGATGGTTCTCACCTGTTTTCTGACCAGCGCACGAACGGAATCGCGGGCGATGTAGTAGCCCTCCTCAAAGGACGTGGTGGAGAACGTTTCGTTCATCAGCAGCAGGCTTTCCGAGGTGCAGGAGTTGTAGATTTCCTTGAAGCGTATGCACTCCTCGCCAAGTCTGCCGAGGTCCATTGTCTTGTCCTCGTCTGCGGGGAAGTGCGTGTAGATGCAATCGGCGGGACGGAACGAGAACTCCGAGGCGGGAACGTAAATTCCCCCCTGAGCCAGCACGAACAGCAATCCCACCGCCTGAGTTGCCGTGGTTTTTCCACCGCGGTTCGCGCCCGTGAGGATATAGATAGTGTGCCCCTTATCAAACACTAGGTCGTTATATACAATCTCGCTTTGGTCGGGAATGTTCACCGCAAGCTTCAGATTATAGAAGCCCTTAACGTCCATAGAAACGCCGCTTTCTTCGCACACGGCGACTTCGCAGAACGGGAAGCCCCTGCTTATGCAGTCCTCGATAAACTCCGCCATTCGGATATAGTACAAAAACTCGGGAATAAGCCGCGAGATGTCCACAACCGCTACCGAAGCATACTTCGTGAGCGTGTCGCGCAGTCTGCGAACTAGCACGTCAAGCATTTTGTTGATTACGTTTTCAAGGTGGAACGTGGTGTTGTTTATTCCGTCGCCCTCGGGGACGGTTACAAGCGTGGATTTGGTTTTCGCGTCCATCGGGGCTCTGCTGTCTGCCATTACCGCAGCCGCTCTCTCCATAAACGCGAAGAAGTTGGAGTCGCTGCGCTGCTCAATCAGCTGATAGTGCATATCGCCCTTCTTCCAATCCGTGCCCTTT
>JBJESC010000310.1:0-9105 GCA_051882615.1 Oscillospiraceae bacterium | reverse complement strand
CAACGTCTGATGAATTTTGTTATTCTTGATGGAGAGCGCGGTTACTACTGCCTCAACGCCTCCCGCAGCACCCAGAAGATGTCCTGTCATCGACTTAGTGGAGTTTACCGCGATATTCTTAGCGTGCTCGCCGAAGCAGAGCTTGATTGCCTTAGTTTCGGTCGAGTCGTTCATGTGGGTGGAAGTGCCGTGAGCGTTGATGTAGTTCACCTGCTCGAGCGGAATTCCCGCCTCCTGAACCGCGAACTCCATTGCCTTTGCACCGCCGCGTCCCTCCGGGTCGGGGCTGGTTTCGTGATATGCGTCACAAGTGGAGCCGTAACCCGCAAGCTCAGCGTAAATCTTCGCACCACGCTTCTTTGCGTGCTCGTACTCCTCAAGCACGAGAATGCCGCAGCCGTCTCCGAGAACAAAGCCGCTTCTCTCCGCGTCAAACGGAATGGAGGCTCTGTTCACATCGGTGGAACGTGTGATAGCCTTCATATTGTTGAACGCCGCATAGCAGAAGCCAATATCGGAGTGCTCCGTACCGCCCGCAACCGCTGCGTCAAGGTATCCGTTCTTAATGGAGCGGAACGCCTCGCCGATTGCCTGAGTTCCCGAAGCGCAAGCGGTAGTTACGCAGAAGTTGCTTCCCTTGAAGCCGTACTTTATTGCGGTAACTCCCGCAGCCATATTACCAATCATCTTGGTGATAGTGAATACGGAAACACGCTTGCTGCCCTTATCGCGGTAGTTGGTAAGCTCCTCCTCGGTAGTACACAGGCCGCCTATTCCGCTGCCGATAATGCAGCCTACACGGAACGGATCAAGGTCCTTGAGGTCAGTTCCCGCGTCCTTAAGCGCCTGGTCGGCAGAATATACCGCATACTGGGTGATAACGTCGTTTCTGCGAAGCTCCTTCTTGTCAAACAGAGCCGAGGCGTCAAAGTTCTTCACTCTCGATACCACATTGAGAGTATCGGGATCTTCCTCGGGAAACCAAGGCTCAAGCGTGAAGCCGTGCTTGCCCGCCATTAGACTGCTCCAAAGCTCCTCGGGAGAATTACCGCAGGGTGTAACGCAGCCAAGTCCTGTAATTACAACTCTTCTCTCACTCATTTTAATATCCTTTCAAATCCAAATTACATAGAAAGTCCGCCGCTGATTTCAATAATCTGACCGGTGATATAAGAAGCGTCATCGCTGCAGAGGAACGCAACCGTACTTGCAACCTCCTCGGCGGTTCCGTAACGCTTCATCGCGATCTGACTGAGAATTGCATTCTTCTGCTCGTCTGTCAGCTTGTCTGTCATAGGAGTGCTGATAAATCCGGGAGCAACCGCATTTACGTTAATTCCGCGCGAGCCGAGCTCCTTAGCCGCAGTCTTGGTCATCGCAATAACCGCGCCCTTGGAAGCGGAATAGTTCATCTGACCGGGGTTGCCGTACAGTCCCGCAACGGAAGCGAGATTTACAATCTTCCCGCTCTTCTGGCGAAGCATAACCGCGCCGACAAACTTAGTCATATTGAACACCGACTTCTGATTTATACGGATAACATCGTCATAGTTCTCCTCTGCCATTTTCAGAAGAAGTCCGTCTCTGGTGATACCCGCATTATTCACGAGAACGTCGATTGTCCCGAAATCCGCTTTAATCTTCTTAACCATTTCTTCGCACTGTGCGTGGTCGGAAACGTCAGCCGCATAGCACTCTGCCTTTACGCCCAAAGCGCGGCACTCTTCCGCCACACTATCGCCTGCGCCCGGCATAAGCTCGTTTATTGCAATGTTAAAGCCGTCCTTTGCGAGACGCTTTGCAATTGCAGCGCCAATTCCTCTTCCTGCACCCGTAATAATTGCTGTTTTAGCCATATTATAACACCATCACTTTCTGTGTATTAAGTTTCAAATATAATAGCCCCAAAAGTGAGACCTGCGCCGAAGCCAACGAAGCAAATCTTCATTCCGGGCTTAATCTTCCCAGCCCTGTTAAGCTCGTCCAGACCGTAAGGAATGCATGCGCTGGAAACATTGCCCATATACTCAATGTTGGTGTAAACCTTATCCGAGGGAATTCCAAGCAGCTCCGTAGCCTTAGCTATGATACGAAGATTTGCCTGATGCGGGATAACCAAATCCAGCTCCGAAACATCAATTCCGCCCTGCTTAGCCACATTCTGAACCGCGTCCGCCATTGCGTTTACAGCAAACTTATAAACCGCCTTGCCGTCCTGCATAAGGAAATTCTGCTTTGCGAAAGTATCAAATCTTCCGTTATAGAATGCGTTCTGGTCACCGTAGAACGGGCAGTTGCTCTCATAATGTATCTTGCAGTACAGAGCCTCAAACTCGTCTCCCTCCGCTCCGAGGAAGGAGTAGAACGGCTTGTCGCTCTTCGTAAGAACAACCGCACCCGCAGCGTCACCGAAAAGAATGCAGGAGGTTCTGTCGGTGTAGTCCTGCTGGTTGGATAGCTTTTCGCTCGCTACAATCAGGATATTCTTGTATTTTCCCGTGTCAAGATACTTCTGCGCAATATCCATTGAGGAAATAAAGCCTGTGCAGGCGCTGTTCACGTCAAAACAAGCCGCGTTCTTCGCCCCTATTCCCTTCTGAATAAGGCAAGACATCGCAGGATAGAAAAAGTCAGGCGTACAGGTGGATACAATTATCAAATCAATATCCTCCGCGCTGAGCTTTGCATTCTCAAGCGCTGCGAGCGCAGCCTGAGTTCCCATGTGATAGTTAGGCTCGCTTACCGCCAGATGACGCTGCTTAATTCCTGTGCGAGGGAAAATCCACTCGTCGGAGGTGTCGAGAATTTCCGAGAATTTATCGTTATCAGCGATAAATTCGGGGGCATAGCCGCCTGTTCCCAAAATCTGTATTCCGCTCATTAAAAAACTCCTTGATTTTATTTTCAAAATAATGTATAATAAGAAGGCAGGGGAAAATTTCCCAAAACAAGACGCACCGTGCTGCTGTCTGCCCGAGAATATCAGTCGGGTAATTCACGAAATGTGAATAATTTCCAAACATTGCAACACAACATCACTATACATTGTACCTTATTTTTGGCGTTTTGTCAACCGGTTTTTTTATTCCGCTGTGATTTTTACTGCGAAATATCAGATTTACGCAGAGATTGTCAATAATTTATTTCAGGAGGACACCTCATTATGAAAACAGTTTTTCTTTTTTCCGGACAAGGTTCTCAGTACCCCGGCATGGGCGCGGAGCTTGCGGAAAAGTACTCCAAGACCAAGGAAATCCTTGAGTGCGGCTCGGATATTCTGGGTTATGACTTGTTGAAGAAGCTCACCGACTCTACTCCCGAGGAGCTTGCTCAGACTCGTTTATCGCAGCCCGCTATCTTCACCGTTTCGCTTCTTGCGCTCTGCGCCGCCCGTGAGAACGGTCTGGAGAACGCTGCGGTAGCCGGACACTCCCTCGGTGAATATGCCGCAATGTACGCTTCGGGAATTCTTCCTATGGAGGATGCTTTCAAGGCAATCAAGCTCCGCAGCGAAGCTATGGCAAAGGCTGCCGAGAACTCCAAGGGCGCAATGGCGGCTATTATCGGCTGCGACAATGCGGTTATTGAGGAAGTATGCGCGGGTGTAAACGGCTTCTGCGCTCCCGCAAATTACAACTCTCCCGCCCAGACGGTAATCGCGGGCGAGGTAAACGCGATTGACGAAGCAATAGCTAAATTCACCGAACTCGGAAAGCGCAGCGTAAAGCTCGCCGTTTCGGCTGCGTTCCACACAAGGCTGATGCAGTCGGGAGCCGATGAATTCAAGACGGCAATCAGCGGATTTACCTTTAACACCCCCACCTGCGACTTCTACTCCAACCTCTACGGAAAGAAGCTGGAAGCTCTGCCCGATATGCCCGAATACCTTGCGGCGCACATCTGCTCCCCCGTCAAGTTCGTTGACGAGCTGAACGCAATGAACGAAGCCGGAATTGACACCTACATCGAGCTCGGTCCCAACAAGGTACTCACGGGACTTGTCAAGAAAACTCTCAAGGGCGTTGTAAGCGCAAATATCGAAAACAACGAAACGCTTGACAAGGCTCTTGCCGCAGTCAAGGGATAAGGAGCAGACAATGGATAAATACTGTTTGATAGGGCACCCCCTGGGACACTCTATGTCCCCGCAAATTCACACTCGCCTGTTTGAATTATCGGGCAAGACTGTGGAATACACTCTTCAGGACATTGCACCCGAGGAGCTGGAGAGCAAGAAAGAATTCCTTTCGGGAATGAAAGGCTTCAACATCACCATTCCTCATAAGGTAGCAATCATCGGCTACTGCGACGAGCTGGACGCAAGCGCAAAGCGCTACAACTCCGTCAACTGCATCAAAAACGGCGACAAGAAAATCGGCTATAACACCGATTGCGTCGGATTTGTTAAGTCTATCGAGATGATGGGTGCTTCCTTAAACTCAAAGGTACTGACCATCGGCTGCGGTGGCGTAGGCAGAATGATTGCGATTGAAGCTGCGCTTTCGGGCGCGGCGCTTACCATTGCCGCGCTCACCTCCGATATGCCGCTCGCCGAAAAGGTAGTTGAGGAAATCCGCGCGCAGAAGTCGGACGCTTCCGTTGAAATCGTGGAAATCCCCGCTTCGGGACTTAACGCCGCTTGCCTTGGCGACAAGACGTTCAATTTGCTTATCAACGCCTGCCCCGTGGGAATGTTCCCCAAGTGCGACAGAATGCCCTGCTCCGAGGACGTTGTGGACAAGGTTGACGCTGTATTCGACGTTATCTACAATCCCAAGGAAACGCTTCTCGCTAAAACCGCGCGTGAAAAGGGCAAAAAGTCGCTGTGCGGAATGGCGATGCTGGTTCTTCAGGCGGTAGCCGCTCACGAAATCTGGTACGGTGCGTCTTTCAATAAAGAAGACATCGCAAAGCTTATCACAGATATGGAGAACTCGCTATGAGCAATTCATCAATAAGCATTTTTCTTTGCGGATTTATGGGCTGCGGAAAGAGCCATATCGGAAAGCTCCTTGCGACGCAGCTTGATATGCCGCTCGTTGATTTGGACAGATATATCGTAAATGCGGAGAATATGTCAATTCCCGAAATATTCGACAAATTCGGCGAGCCGCATTTCCGCTCCCTTGAAGCAAAGTATATCCGCGAGCTTTCGGGAGGAAATATTGTCGCTACGGGCGGCGGTGCGCTTATCAACGACAAGACCGCGGAATACGCGCGCGAGAGCGGAATTTCCGTCTACATCAACACCTCTTTCGACCTCTGCTACAAGCGTATTAAGGGCGACAAGAACCGTCCGCTGGTTATGAGCAACACCGAGGAACAGCTGGAGGAGCTTTATAACAAGCGCGACGTAATCTACCGCAGAAACAGCACGTTTATGGTAAACGGCAACGCGCGTGATACTGTAATTGCAAACGAGATTGTAAAGCTCGCGCAGTTCTCGGCAAATACTAAGGAGTAATATGGTAGTAATAAACGCAAAAATCAACTCAATGGCGGGAAAGGATTACAACAACGGTTATGTCCGCATTGTTGACGGCAAATTCTCCGAAATCGGCGATATGGGCAGCTATGCTTCCACCGATGAAGAAATAATCGACGCCCACGGTTTGCAGATGTACCCCGGCTTTATCGACTCGCATTGTCATCTGGGTATGTGGGACGACTCGCTCACCTTTGAGGGCGAGGACGGAAACGAGGACACCGACCCCTCTACCCCGCATCTTCGCGCAATTGACAGCATCAACGCAATGGACAGGTGCTTTGAGGACGCGGCAAAAGCGGGAGTGACCGCCGTTTGCACGGGTGTGGGAAGCGCAAACCCGATTGGCGGAAGCTTTTCGTTAATCAAGACCTACGGCTCAAAGCGCGTGGATAAGCTGATTGTAAAAGAAACCGCTGCCATAAAATTCGCACTGGGAGAGAACCCAAAGAACACCTATAACGACCGCGATGAAGCTCCCGTAACCCGTATGGCGACTGCCGCTATTATACGCGAGCAACTCCAAAAAGCGCTCCGCTATAAGGAGGATGTGGACGAATACCTCCGCACCAAGGGCACGGACGACGAGGTTTCCCGTCCCGACTTTGACGCAAAGTGCGAGGCGCTTCTCCCCCTATTTAATAAGGAAGGAAAGTTAAAAGCCCATTTCCATTGCCACCGCGCGGACGATATTTTTACGGCAATACGTATCTCCAAGGAGTTCGGACTGGACTATGTGCTGGTGCACTGCACGGACGGCGGAATAATCGCCGATGAACTTGCCGAGGATAACCCGCAGGTAGTTCTCGGACCGCTGTTCGGCGACCGCGGAAAGCCGGAGCTGGCTCACCACGACATCACCACTCCACGTATTCTTAACAAGAACGGAATAAAGTTCGCAATCTGCACCGACCACCCCGAAAACCCCATTCAGTACCTCCCTCTCACCGCAGGGCTAGCGGTAAGGGGCGGTCTTGACAGAGAAACCGTACTCCGTGCAATCACAATAAACGCAGCGGAGATACTCGGTGCTTCGGACAGGCTCGGCTCAATCGAGATTGGAAAGGACGCGGACTTTTCCCTTTTTGAGGGCGATCCGCTGAGCGTCACCTCAGTTCCGTCATTAGTCTGCATTTCGGGAAAAATCGTGAAATAAAGGAGATAACTATGCGAGAAATTGACTGCAAATTAATATCCGAAACAATTGCCGAGCTTTGCGTTGAAGCGAACCTCCGTCTCCCCTGCGGAATGCGCGAGTGTATCGAAAACGCCGCCAAGAACGAAAAGAGCGAGCTGTGCAAAAGCGTACTCGGCGACATTACCGCAAATCTTGACGCCGCAAACGAGCTCTCCGTGCCCATTTGTCAGGACACGGGAATGGCTGTCGTATTCGCCGAAATCGGTCAGGACGTGCATATCACGAACGGCTTGTTCGAGGACGCGGTAAACGAGGGTGTTGCCCGCGGCTACGTTGACGGAAAACTCCGCCTGAGCATTGTTCGCGACCCTCTGGAGCGCGTCAATACGAATAACAACACACCCGCAATTATACACACCCGCATTGTAAGCGGGGATAAAATAAAGCTTACCGTTGCCCCCAAGGGCTTCGGAAGCGAGAATATGAGCCGTCTTAAGATGTTTACCCCCTCTGCAACCAAGGAGGACATCATTAAGTTTGTCGTGGAAACCGTATCCGTTGCGGGAAGCAACCCCTGCCCTCCTATCGTAGTGGGTGTGGGAATAGGCGGCGACTTTGAATACTCCGCGCTGCTGGCGAAAAAGGCGCTCTGCCGTGACCTGAATACCCGCAATCCGCACCCGCTTTACAACGAGATGGAAAAGACAATGCTTACCGAAATCAACAAGCTCGGAATAGGCTCTCAGGGGTTCGGCGGCACTGTGACCGCGCTTTATGTCAACATTGAGCAGGCGCCCACTCACATTGCGGGACTTCCCGTTGCGGTTAATATGGGGTGTCACGTTACCCGTCATGCAGAAAAAACAATTTAACCCTATTTTTCTTGCAGCATTTTTCTCAATTGCTCGGTATTACAAATAGAACAGGGAGAATTTATGGAATTATCGCTTGTCACTTCCGAAAGTTTTGACGAGGTTATGCGACATTATACACCGACGGTGTACCGAATCGCATTTACCCGACTGAAAAACCCGACTGATTGCGAGGACATCACTCAGGACGTATTCGTCCGATATTTCAGAGCGAACATAACGTTCGAGAGCGAGGAACACCGCAAAGCGTGGATAATCCGCTGCACGGTGAATTGCGTTAATACGTTTGCTACCTCAGCGTGGGCGCGTCATCGCGGAGAAACCGAGGACATCGAGAACTTCTCCGAGAATGAAAATCTCAGCGATAACACTACCGAGGAAGCGGTCGAAAAGAAGGAGCTTCGGCAAACGGTTCTTAACGCAGTTTTTAAGCTCCCCGACAAATACCGAATTCCTGTTCACCTGTTTTACTTCGAGGATATGTCAACCGCACAGATTGCCACAGTTACGGGTACGCGCGAAAGCACGGTGCGGTCACAGTTGACGCGAGCCAGAAAAATGTTGGAAAATCTTCTGAAAGGGGTTGAGTTTTAATGAATTTCAAAGAGCAATACAGTAACGATATGCAGCACATAATCCCTACGGAAGAACAATGTGAGAAAATCCGTGCAAGAGTATACGAGGAAATTCAGAAACCGCAAACTATTCAAATGGCGCAGAAGCGCAAAAAGCCGCTCCCGCTCAAAACAATCGCAATTACGGGCGCGTCCGTTGCTTGCCTGGCGTTGGTAGCTACCTTTGCGCTCAAATTCTCTGCTCAAAACAGCTTCTCAACCGAAACCGCAGAAGGCGCAGCCGTAAACACGATAGTGAGCTACGGGAACTATGACAAAGCCGCAGATAATGCAGTTTCCAATGTGGCTCACAGTATGTCCGAAGCCAGCAATTCCGTAGAAGGTGTTACAGCCGATACTGCAAACGATGATTACACCCGTCCCGAAGCCAAGGATTCTATTGCTTCATCAAGCAGCAGTCAACTCCCAAGTACCGAACAAGCCTCAGCTATTGTCGTTAAGATGGTATTCAGCGAGAGCATGTCCGAATGCGCGATGTATAAAGGTGACGCGGAAGTAAAATACGCTCTCAACAACGAAGCACCGCTCAACTCGGTTGATGAAAAGTTGTTGGCATTGCTCCCCGCAATTAACAGCAACATTGAAAAAACGCTGTATGTTTACTTCGAAGATAACAAGCTGTGGGTCTATGACGAGGATAAACAGTTTATAGGCTGTTATTCGGAAATCGGCTGATTTTCTTAAACTTCACAAAAATAGCGGAGCATAAGAAGCTCCGCTTTAGCTTGTCGAAAAAGCCACATTTTCAGGGTGGCGAGAAATCGTCAGATGCCAGGAACCCGCGCCACGACTAGGCTTTGTGCCTGTCGTGGTGCGGAGTGACGACGCAGATGGCGGTTTATCGACAGCCTGAGCGGAGCTTAAAAAGTTCCGCTTCTTTTTGGGTTCAGAAACGCATACAATAAGTTTTGTGTTGAACAGATGAATTTTATAAAATATTTGTGATTTTTATGAAAAAACACTTGAAATGTTGAA
>JBJESC010000309.1:0-2330 GCA_051882615.1 Oscillospiraceae bacterium | reverse complement strand
ATGTTTGTATTCTTGGGGTTGTATATGCTTAGATTAATGCTTGATGCAGCACCAGTAATTACTAATGCAGAGGTACAATCGTTAGCGGCAGCATCTACATTAGGTTATCCGATTGTAATCGCATTGATTGTATTTTTAGAGCCTCTTGCTGATGCTTTGATATTGGAGTAACCACGAAAACTCAATGGTGTAAAGTGTGTCAATAGTCGCATGGTCATAAAAATTGAGGAAAATGAAGCAAAGAACTTTCAAAGTGCTAAAAGATTACATGGCAAACAAGCCTTCTCAAAAATCAATTTTGGGGAAGGTCTGAGATGTATTTAATATCTTAGCAACACTTAAACAGTGATTCGAAGTCAAGCTTGTTATGTCGGGTTAAATATTTTATCTGTGCATCGAGGTGAATATTGAAAGCGGCAATCATAGTGAAAAATGAAATATGTTTTTTCGTTTTATGATTCTTTTCAACGCCGTAATGATTCAATATTCGGTGATTCACACGTTCTGCGCAGGTACGCTGTTTGAATTTATCCTTCCATTCCGTCGTGCCGCGCGGAATACGTGTAAATAACCGTAAATCCCATTCCGGTTTGACATATACGGTTCTGCCGTAACCGGACGGAGAGCATTCGGATTTATGAGGACATGAATCAATCTTGCCGCAGGCAAGAGGGCAGCGGTATTTGATGCGGCACCTGTCCTTGTTAAAGCCCCAATTAACCATCGGTTTATTGCACTGACAAATAGGAATACCGTTTTCATTAACAGATAAAGACTCGGGATATTTAAAGTTCCCTTTGTTTGTCTTGTTTAAAGAGATAACAGCATTAATATCCCATTTATTGAGGAGCTTGTAAGTAGCATAATTATCGGAAGCGGCATCCGATAAAAAGGCGTTAACCTTTAAATTGGGATACAGCTCACGAAATTCTTGCAAAGCAACCACAGCAGAAACACTATCGTTTCTTCTCGCGTCAACGATTCTAAGGTACAAGGGCAAATCAACTTTTAAGTCGTTGTTGTAAGTCGATAAGAAATAACCCGTGTAGCCATAGAAGTAGACTTCTTGGCTGCTGTCCCAGCCCCAAGAGGCGTTTGGGTCTGAGAACCTGCGAGCGCAATCGCAGTTGTAGATGCCTTTAGCTTTGCAGCTGCAAACGCGCTTGCCATAAGGAGAGGCATGAGTTTTTATGCAAGTACCATCACCGGCGAGGTCGAGTGAATCAGGAACAATCCCCAGGTCAACAGAAGCGGAAACACAGACATCAGCAAAAATGCGCTGAAGATACTTCTCGGGACGATTGGAAAAAGAGCGACCGCAAAGGATTTTATCAACCAATCTCTCAACGATATTAGGGTGCTTGTTTGGAAGCTTCTTGTTTTTGCCTATCTTCTTAGTAGGCTTACGCTTTTTAAGCTTGACACGAGGGTTTTCATCAATAGTAATCAAGCGATTGATGAGATCATAGTGAGAGGATACAGAAGGAACAGAGTCCTCATCAACCCCGATAAGAGTACGAAGAATAAAAGAGTTCTTAAGCTTAGGAACCCAATTATCGAGCTTAAAGCCAAGTTCATTCATAAGAATGAAGGAACGAAAAATCTCCGGCTGATTAAGAGCTGGTCTGCCGGTAGAGGAATACAAAGGCGAGATGATGCCTTTAAGTTTATCTAAATTAAGAATAAACAATTTAAGGGCAGAAGATTTGTATTCTTTAACAGTGTTGGGGTCAGCAGTTTTAAGGTTGCGAACAACAAACTGCTGATACCCGGCATGAGAACGCCAACATCCAAGCATGAAAATGCCACCTTTCAAAAAAAGATTTAGTGCGAAGCACTACCATCTCCATTTTGAAAGGGCTTTTGAAAAGTCAATTCGCAATATATACGAATTTCAAAAAGATATTTGTGCATTTTGCTATTGAGTTTTGGGGGTGAAGGTGTAATTATAACAAATAAAAAACAAGGAGTTACGGAACTTAAAGAGTTTCCGTGGTTACTCCATCAACCGGAAGGAGGGGTGATACAGATGTCAACCATAGGTATAATATGGCTTACAGCGATTGTTGCATTTATAATTCTGGAGGCGGTTACATATCAGATTGTGTCAATCTGGTTCGTATTCGGGGCAATCGGCGGAATGATAACATATTTGCTGGGCGCGGATTTTTATGTGCAGCTGATAGTATTTATTGCGGTATCGGCAATACTGCTTTCGATACTCAGACCGTTATCAATGAAGCTGGTGAAAAGACAGGATTTTAAAACCAACTCAGACAGTCTTATCGGGAAAAACATCCTGATAACGCAGGAGGTAAGCAACATAAAAG
>JBJESC010000308.1:0-2341 GCA_051882615.1 Oscillospiraceae bacterium | reverse complement strand
AGTCCGTTGTTCCTGCCGAGGGTGCAGAGATTACCATCAGTATGAGCGCCGATTTGTCCGATGACAGCCTTGAGAGCTTTGCGAAGAAACTCGGACTTGATACTGATACTGCAAAGGAAATGCTCGAAGCTGCAAGGAGTCTGAAACTCAGCGGCGGAATTAAGTTCTCCGAAAACGGAATTGCGGCAAGCGCAGCAGGCAAGGAGAACGGCGAGGACCTGTTAAAAGTAAACGCATTCTACGATGCCGATAGCAAGGCGTATTACCTTTCTTTCCCCGGAGTATCCGACGAGTGCCTGAAATTTGAAGATGAAGACGCCGTAATTGATATGGAAGAGCTGAATTCCAAGAGCGACGACAAAGCCGCGAAGGATATGCTCACAGACGTTATTTCTAAGTACAAGGATTCTCTTGATGACGCTGAAATTACATACGGAAAGGGGACATTCTCCATCGGCGATGTTGAATTCAAGGGCAAGGTAAGCACTGTAATCTTTGAGGACGACAAGCTGGCGGATATGATTTCCGATGTTTCCGAGGCATTTTTGGACAGCGATTACGCGGAGTCTCTCGGCGATACAACGGCTGTACAGAAATCTATTGACGCATTTGCTGATAGCTGTGAGGATAACGACACCAAGCTCGTTATCGAGAATTTCGTTAACTCCAACAACTCCGTTGCGGGTATGCGTATGGAACTTACCGCCAAGGAGAATGGCGAGAAGAGAAACATTGAAATCGCCTACCTCACAACAAAGGACGGAATTGCGTTCGTTTTCGAAGTAGACGGCGTGAAGTATCTTGAGTTCTCTCAGGATAAGGAGAACAAGACCACAGGTAAGTTCACCGCAAAGCTTTCAAACGGCAGACAGAGCGGAAAAATCACCGTTGACTACAATCAGATGACTGAAAAGAAGATGTTCGGTCAGAACGTTGTTCTCGGTGAATTCACCGCTAAGTTCTCGGGCGAGCTCTTCACCTCCAATGATGAGCAGTCAATTGACAAGATTACTGTTAAGATAACCGATGAAGACGGTAATCTGAATTATTCTGTCGGAGTTAAAACAGGGGAAGACACAGTAAACTTCAAGTTCGCTCTATCCGAAGGTATTCCTGAAAAGATTGACGCTGAAACTATGAAGATTTCTGACGCAATCAGTTCCGACGACAGCGCAAAGGTAAACGATCTGCTTGACAAGACCATTGAGAATGTTTCTGAAAAGCTGAATAAGAGTGAGTTCTTCGGTGTTGAAAAAGATGGAGAAACTTTAGGCGACGCCCTTCTGTCACAGGCAAAGAGAGAGCTGCGCGCGCGTCAGCTGGTTCAGAACTACTCGGAATATACCACAAAGACTGTTTCTCAGGCAAACCAGATTGCAAGCCAGATTTATTCCTATGCACGCTATATCAGCTATCCGATTACCTCGCGCGAGGTTGTTAAGGTTAAGCTCTACTATGACAAGGACGGCAAGCTTAATATTCTTGATAATGCAGGTATGAGCAGTATTGAAAACTCGCTTATGGATTACCTCGGTTCCAGAGAATACAAGAATGCGTATGCTGAAATTCTTCTCTGGGCAGGCAGAGGTCCCGTATGTGGCGTCAATGTCGTAATGACGGATAACAGCTCCAATATTCCCGCAAATCTCCCCGACGCATACAGCTTCCTTGATAAGGAGTACAATTGGGGCTCCGATGATGATGTAAACTACTCCGGAGCATTTGTTGTAGGCGCATATCCCAGACTTTCAAACGGTGAGGGCGGCACAACAAAGGAGAACGACGAGAAACTTCTCGCCGCTGTTAAGACCTACAGCACAGAGGCGCAGAAGGCTGCGCAGGCGATTGGCGGGTACACAGGACTCACCTTTACCGATGGAAAGTGCTATATTGATTTTGTCGTTAACAATGGTACTTGGAGAGTATACACCTCCGGAGGCAGCAGAATTGCCGGCAATTCCGGTAATCTTAGCGAATATATGACCGAGAAGGTTGGAGAGATTACAGCAAATTATGTTTGCGTTTATTTCGAGAACGGAACAGTTGTCGGCGCAACTGCTTCCAATAAAAACTATTACAGCTACTTTGCGGTAGATGATTTCAAGAACGGTTCTACTGAGCTTTGGACATTTGCTGACGGCGTTGTATCATCAAGTGTTGTTGTCGGAACTTCTCCGAGCCTGAAGAAATCTGAAGCCATTCCCCAGAATTTGATTTCCGAAATGTCGGGTACATGGAAGACCAGAGATGGAAGCGATTCTATTACAATTACCTCGGATATGTTGAGTAATTGCACAAGCTTCAAATTGGGCCGCGGCAGCGCTACCATTACTAATATTAC
>JBJESC010000307.1:0-9260 GCA_051882615.1 Oscillospiraceae bacterium | reverse complement strand
TCTCCGAGTATGTTGTAGGCTATTTTCAGGCATAACGGCTTGTATTTTTGTTCGGTGTATGAAATGGCGGTCTGGTCGCGGGCGAGGAAAAGCTCCACGATTTGGCTGTCCTCTTTATTCTCCAAAATATCACCTTCTTCCGATGGATTGAAAGGTCCTCTCACCCTATAAGTAGTCAAACAGACGGAAATCTCTCACATATCGGGAAATTTTGTTTTCCCACTTCAATAATAGTACCATTGTATTCCGAGTTTGTCAACGAGAAACGCACTCTGTTTATGCCAAAGCCTTTTTCGACAAACCATATCGCAATAATTTTCCGAAAATTATATCCGTATTGACAGAAATTCAAAAAAATGGTATAATTACTGTATATGAAATATGTCTTATATGACACAATTAACCCTATTGAGGAAAAAGACAGACAGGGAGAAGTCAAATGAGCCGTACAAAAGAAAAGAAGATTGAAAAGATTAAAAATCGGAAAATATGGCCGTATGTGGTCGCCATAGTGGTTGTCGTGCTGCTGTTTACCACGATGAGCTCCATATTCCTTGCAATTTCCGCTTCTAATATGGTAACCGGTAAGCTCAGGGATGTGTATGAAACGTCCAATACCATAAAGAACGATTATCTATACTGCCAAGAGACGGGAGAGGACTTTTCCAAGCTGTGCAGTCTGACCTACAAATACACGCCCGACGTGCTGAGCGTTTGCATAACGGACAGCGATATGAACGTTCTGGAGCAGTACGGAGAAATAGTCCCGAACCGCGAGTATATTATAGGTACTGGCTTCCTTAAAGGATTGGAGGATACCAATACCACCCTCGCACTCGACGAGCGCGGTATGGAAACTCTGGAAGACGAAGCCGTTGCCAATTACTGGTATATTGAAAAGCTGCCCGACTCCGACAAGCTGCTGTGCGTTAGAGTAAATATGCACTTCTATATGATTGAACTTGAGGTTTTCGGACTTGCAATAATACAGTTCCTTATCACAATGCTGCTGTTGGTCGGCTGGAACATCTTTATGATAGTGAGGGTAGTCCGCGAGCGCAAGCGCGACAGGGAGATACTCTACACCAGCACAATCACGGGCGGCGAGAATATTCAGCATTTCAAGGATAAGGCGCAGACGCTGCTTAAAGCCAACAAGCGCCGCAAGACAAGCTATGCGCTTGTCAGTCTGCGTTTGCTGAAGTACAACAACTTCTGCTCCTGCTACGGGGTTGAAGAGGGCGAGGATTTGCTGGAAGCGCTGTTCAAGGAAATACGAAAGCGACTCGGCAAAAAGGAAACCGCCGCTCATTCCGCAAGAGCGGACTTCGTGCTGCTGCTCGCTTACACGAGCGAGGACGAGCTTCAAAACCGTCTGCGTCAGCTTTCGGCGGAGCTGAAATCGGTTCGCACCGACCAGAAGCTGAACTTCGGAATGGGAATATACAAAATTCCCGACAATCCCGAGGACGCCAACACAATGTGCAGCTATGCCGAGGTGGCGCAAAGCTCCATTCCCGAGGACTCCGAGGACCATATCAAGTACTTTGACGAAACAATGCTGGAAACACAGCGCTGGATAAGAAAAGTCGAGGACGATATGGAACGCGCACTCGCCGAACACGAGTTTCAGGTGTACCTCCAGCCGAAATACAGCACCAAGGAGGAAAAGGTGTCGGGAGCGGAGGCACTTGTGCGCTGGATTCACCCGACCGAGGGCTTTATTCCGCCGAATAAGTTTATCCCCATTCTTGAGGGAAACGGCTCTATACTGAAGCTGGACGACTATATGCTCAACGAGGTTGCAAGACTTCAGGCACAGTGGCTGGGCGAGGGCAAAACGCTCGTTCCCATTTCGGTAAACGTATCCCGCGCACACTTCACCAAGGAGGATTTGGCGGAGCATATCTGCGCTACGGTTGACAAGTATAAGGTTCCTCACGATATGATTGAGCTGGAGCTTACCGAAAGCGCGTTCTTCGATGATAAGAACGTTCTGATAAACACCGTAAAGAAGCTGAAAAGCTACGGCTTTGAGATTTCAATGGACGACTTCGGCGCGGGCTATTCGTCGCTGAACTCGCTCAAGGAGCTGCCGCTTGACGTACTCAAGCTGGACGCAGAGTTCTTCCGCGGCGACGACAGCGAGGGACGCGGCGACCTCATCGTCGGAGAGTCTATAACGCTCGCCAAGAAGCTGAATATGCGGATAGTCGCCGAGGGTATCGAAACCCGCGAGCAGGTGGACTCCCTCGCCGAGAAGGACTGCGACCTCATTCAGGGCTACTACTTCGCAAAGCCTATGCCCGTCAGCGACTTTGAGAAGCTGGCATTCGCGTAATCCACACAGACCGCGCAAGTCCGGTGCGGTCTGTATTTATACCGCGCATAATCTCCACAGCGCAGTAATTTGCAGGGGTTTTCTTAATCCTCTTAATACGCACCCAATGCAGCAAGGGCAACACCGCATGATTGTTGGCTGCCGCCTTGAATAACCTGTTACTGTGCGGGTTTTACTAAAGAAATTATTCGCCCTGCCGATAATAAATCCGGAGAAATCTATGAAAGGAGCTTTTCGTTTGTGGTTGTGCAGCATAACCTTCCCGCTGTAAATGCAAAGGGATATTGCGATAAAAAAGTTGCGGGTTTGAAGAGCTCCTCCGAAAAGCTCGCTTCGGGATACAGGATAAACCGCGCAGGCGACGACGCGGCAGGGCTTGCCGTGTCCGAAAAAATCCGCACTCAGATGCGCGGAATCAAACAGGCAATCAGAAATTCCCAGGACGGAATAAATCTTATCCAGACCTTTGAGGGCGCTTTGGGAGAAACCGTGTCCATTATCCACCGAATCGGAGAGCTTGCCGTGCAAGCCGCAAACGGAACCTACGACAATCCCACCGACCGCGCCGCTATTCAGCTTGAATTCAAACAGCTCAGCAGCGAAATAAACCAGATTGCCGATACGGATTTCAACGGGCTGTGTATGCTCAACGGCGGAGAAATGGCAGACGGCTTCACTTTCATCACGGAAAACGGAACAATGTGGCTCACACCCTCGGAAATGACTTTCCCGGAGGACGGATTTATAAGCACCTTTAAAAAGGTTGACGGCTTTCCCGAAATCAAAATGTCGATAGATATTCTCCCCGAAGCCAAAAGGATGCTCACGAGCGACAAGGAGCTTATGCAGGCATTTGCGCGGCTCAATGATTTAAGCGTGCGTTCATTCTACAATGAGGGCGTACCCGAGTTCTCGCTTATCGGAATGAAAGACGAGGATAAGGACACTTTCTCGATAGAAACAAACGGCTCTTCCGCAATCATCAGCATAACCACCGCGCAGAGCGGAAAAGTACCTGTGGCAAGGGTGAGCAGCACGGAGCTTCCGCACTATGCATCAAGCACGGGTACCGGAATATGGAATTATACAAGCCCCGCTACCGGAAGATATACCACGCCCGACCTGTCAGTCCCCGAAAACGCCGCATTCGACCTTGAAAAATATAAGGAAACATACGTTGACGGAGCTACTGCCACAAGAGCCGAAAGACAGGCATATCTCGATTGGATTAAGGCAACGAACGCTAAGGCGACGCTTGAAAACGATACGGAATTTGACAAGGACACCGACGCGCAGAAATTCGTCTGGAGCATTGACGGACAAACCTACGATATACCCGTAGGAGCCGACGGTACTCCGTTATCTTCAAACAGCCTGCATCTGCCGGTTTACGCCGACACCTCAAAGGGACCGCAAATCTTCTTTGATAATCTTCACTTTTATGATAACGACGAGCTGTACAAACCCACGGGAAGCCTCACGCTCACACTCGGATACAGCACCGACTCAAACAGAATAACCACAACCGTGGACGGAAAACAGGTTATGGCGGGAAATCCGTCTATGTCGAAGGATTTCTATCTGAACACCTGGCTGGACAACGGAAATAAAACCGTTACCTTGACTTATGACCGTGCAAGCGACAAGTGGTGGGATAGTATAAAAGGTCCTACCGATTTGCACGATGGCAGTTATTACGGCATAGACGATGAATATTACAGCGGAAATTATTGGAGCTCGTACTATAAAAATCAAAACCTGAAAAATTTCTATGAAGCCGACGGAAAGTTAAAAGACGGCTTTACTATGAAGGTATCTGTGACCACGCCGAATTATCGTTATATTTCCAGCAGCGGAATGAAGTTTTACCCAAATTCCAAAAATGACGAATTCTGTATGGAAGAGCTTGACACCGCTAATCCCGCAGCGGGCGGAATAGACTACAAAGTCGCAAAGAACGGCGCAAAGTACACCTACGACGGACTTATTCAGCCCGATGGAACCTACGGCACATGGCGCAACGAAGCGGGGGAAGCAGTAAACCTCGAGGACGAGGGCGTTTATCTGCCGACAAATCTCAGCAATTACAGCAACCCGCTTCACGATGGAATGACTATTACGGTAAGCAACCCGACAATGGTGGGCGATGACTATATTCAGGCGAGAATATTTGCCTCCGACACCGACAGGGAGGTTAACGCATACAGACAGATTTACGACAACATCACCTATTCCGAAAACCTCATTCTGCAGGTGGGCGCGCGCACCAAGGACTCGGTAAATTTCACGTTCAACTATAATTCCGAGGGAATGGGCGACCTGAACAACGACCTCAACTGCACGGCAAAAGGTCTCGGAATAAGCGAGCTCAGCCTTGCCGACCAAGAGAGCGCGAACAACGCGATTGACGCTCTCGGACACGCATTGAACAAGGTTTCGATGATAAGAGCGTCCTTTGGAGCAATTCAGAACAGGCTGGAGCACAAAATCTCGGGGCTTACCGTCACCAACGAGAACCTCACCGAAGCGGAATCGGGAATCCGCGATACCGATATGGCGCTGGAAATGATGAAGTACACAAAGGACAGTATTCTTAAAGAGGCGGCGCAGACAATGCTGGCTCAGGCAAATCAGCAGCCGCAGTCCGTTTTGCAGCTTCTCGGTCAATAAATATCAGCCAATCCCCGAAACACATACGAAACAGCCCTTTCCAATCGGAGAGGGCTGCGTTTTTGTCAAGGCAGATATTCTCCGCACCGTGCAAAGCTTGTTTACCCCCTTTTCATACGAATTTCACAAAAAGATAAACAAAATCCCTTGACTTTCGGAAAAACTTTTGGTATAATTTAACTAAGGGTTATGTTCGATAACCTTAATGTAGACTGCAAGGAAGGTATTTGAAATGAACAGATTTATTCTTAACGAAACTTCATACCACGGAGCGGGCGCAATTTCCGCTATCGTTGACGAGGCGAAGAACAGGGGCTTCAAGAAGGCTCTCGTATGCTCCGACCCCGACCTTATCAAGTTCGGCGTTACCAAGAAGGTGACCGACCTGCTGGACGGCGCTTCGCTCCCCTACGAGCTTTTCTCCGACATCAAGCCCAATCCTACGATTGAGAACGTACAGGCGGGAGTTGCCGCGTTCAAGGCGGCGGGCGCTGACTACATAATCGCAATCGGCGGCGGTTCTTCAATGGATACCGCAAAGGCAGTCGGAATTATCATCAACAACCCCGAGTTCGCAGACGTTCGCAGCCTTGAGGGCGTTGCTCCCACCAAGAAGGCTTGCGTTCCGATTATCGCTGTTCCCACCACCGCGGGCACAGCGGCAGAGGTTACAATAAACTACGTTATCACAGACGTTGAGAAGAACCGCAAGATGGTCTGCGTTGATCCGCACGACATTCCGATTATCGCGGTAGTTGATCCCGATATGATGTCCACTATGCCCAAGAGCCTCACCGCCGCTACCGGTATGGACGCGCTCACTCACGCTATCGAGGGCTACATCACCAAGGGCGCGTGGGAGCTTTCGGATATGTTCCACCTCAAGGCAATCGAGATTATCTCCCGCTCGCTGCGCGGAGCTGTCGAGAACACTCCCGAGGGCAGAGAGGGTATGGCTCTCGGTCAGTACGTTGCGGGAATGGGCTTCTCCAACGTAGGTCTGGGTATCGTTCACTCCATGGCTCACCCGCTCGGTGCGCTGTATGATACTCCTCACGGTATCGCAAACGCTATCATTCTCCCCGTAGTAATGAAGTACAATGCGGAAGCTACCGGCGAGAAGTACCGCGATATTGCAAAGGCAATGGGCGTTGAGGGCACGGAGAAGATGACCGTTGAGGAATACCGTGCTGCCGCTATCGAGGCGGTACGCAAGCTCGGCGAGGACGTTGGAATCCCCGCAAACCTCAAGGATATTGTAAAGGCGGAGGATATTCCGTTCCTTGCACAGTCTGCTTATGACGACGCTTGCCGTCCCGGAAACCCGAGAGATACCAGCGTTGAGGAAATTACCGAGCTGTATAAGTCGATGATTTAATCGAAATTTAATTGAATAAAAAAGAGTGCGGCTGCGAAATATTCGCAGCCGCACTTCAGGCTGTCGATAAAGGCGCATCTACTTCGTCAACGGCACCACGGCAGGCACAAAGCCTAGCCGTGGCACCGTTTCCTCGTATCTGCACCTTTCTCGTCAGCCTATTCTTGGACTTTTTCAACAAACTGGAGTGCGGCTACAAGAGTAGCCGCACTTATTAGTTTGTCGGAAAATCCGAAATCATACATGGCAGTATACCACACCAAAGTCAAACGGCGCCACCTTGATTTTTCCGTCCTCAATTCCGCGGTTGTAGCGGTCGAAGGCGGGCTTGAAGTCGAAGAACATATCCGTCTTGTCGTTCTTGATTTCAAAGGTTCTGCCCTTGGTGGACTTGTTGAGGTAGATAATCGCCGCCTCGCGGTTTATCTTGTCGTAACGCGCGAATACGCACACGTTATCGTCACACTCGATGAACTTCATCTCGCCGCGCTCAAACGCGTGAGAAGCGTGACGTATCTTTGAGAGCGTCTTGGTGAACTCGATAAGGTCGATATTCTCGTTGCCCCACGGGTAGCAGCGGCGGTTGAACGGGTCACGGTAGCCCTCCATTCCCGCTTCATCGCCGTAATAAACGCACGGAATACCGGGCAGGAAGAACTGCAGCACCATCGCGCACTTCATCAGCGCAATTCCCAAGAGGTACTCCTGTCCGTTGAGGTAGCGCTCCGCCTGCCAATTCTTATCGTTCCAGCCGACCTCCTCGCCGCCGAGCCGTGTGAGCGCACGTTCGGTGTCGTGAGTGGACAGGAAGTTCATCAGCATATCAACCGAGGGCTTGGGGTAGTGGTCGAGGATTGTCATAATTCCGTCCACGAACGCCTTTGCGTCCGCGTACTTGACGTAGTTCAGAATAGCCTCCTTGAACGGGTAGTTCATAACGCTGTCGAGCTGACCGCCAATCAGGTAGCGGCGGCGAACGCCGTAGCTCTCCTTGTTGGACGCGTCCTCCCACACCTCGCCGTAGATAATCTTGTCACTTCCGAGCGCCTTAACGCCCTTGTTGAGGTTGTCGAGGAACTCGTCGGGCAGTTCGTCCGCAACGTCCAGTCGCCAGCCGCGCGCGCCGAGCTTAATCCACTTTTGCAGAATACCGTCCTCACCGCAGATGTACTTGGTGTAATCGGGGTTGTTTTCGTTTACGTTAGGCAGCGTGGTTATTCCCCACCAGCTGTCGTAGGTGTCGGGGTAACCGATGAACGAATACCACGGGAAATATGGGCTGTTTCTGTCACGGTAAGCGCCCGTGCGGTCGCCGTATCGTCCGAACTTGTTGAAGTAAATCGAATCCGCGCCCGTATGCGAGAAAACTCCGTCCAGAATGATGTCAATTCCCATTTCCTTAGCCTTTTGGCAGAGCTCCTTGAAGTCCTCCTCCGTGCCGAGCAGGGGGTCTATCTTCTCGTAGTTCGCGGTGGAGTAGCGGTGGTTCTCGTGGCTCTCGAAAATCGGGTTGAGGTAGATTATCGTTACGCCCAAATCCTTGATATACGGAAGTTTTTCGATTATTCCGCGCAAATCTCCCCCGAAGAAGTCGTTATTGCGGACAATGCCCTTTTCATCGGGCTTCCAATAGGGCGTGCCGTACCAATCGTCACGGAGCACGCGGTCTTGCGGCACGTTTTCGTGCTTCACACCGCTCTTGGCGAAGCGGTCGGGGAAAATCTGGTACATAACTCCGCCGCGGATAAAGCTCGGCGAAGCGAGATTTTCGTCAAATACGGTAAGCTGAAACAGCTCGTCACCCTCGAATACGCCCTGAGAAGCTCCTCTGCGCTTGATATAGCGGCGTCTGCCGTCCAGCACGCAGGTGAAGTAGTAATAATGCACGCCCGTGTTATTCGGCGAGAATACGCAGGAGAAGATGTTGTCGTCCTGCGACTCGTCCTGAAGCGTCAGTCCGATAAACCGCTCCTTATATCCCGGGCGGAACATAACCAGCATTAAGTCCGACACGTTGTGGTACTTGGGCAGTCGGATATTGAAGATAGACGGCTGACCGCGGCGGATTGCACCGAAAGGGTGCTTGTAGTTCTGGTCGAAACAATCGAAAATAGGCAAGTCCATAGTGGTACTCCTTTGGGGATGTTACCCCCAATTCCCCCTTTGCGTTATCGGGGGATTAGTGTTGTCTTGGGATTTTTGTTTTTTTCTGCGAGAGGCACCCCTACCCCCCCTGCCCAAAGCTCGGGCGGAGCAAAGCGACGCACGAGATTTAGTCCTCCCCCAAGGGGGAAGGGGGGATTGCATCTCGTATGCAGAGGGGCACTGCGTGCCCCTCTGCACTCCCTGCTTGGGGCTTCGGTCTGTCGGTCAACCCCTCTGTCACTTTGTGACACCTCCCCCACAGGGGGAGATCTCCCCAAACCCCCGATGGGGTGTAGGGGGTACTCGCACTCCCTGTTTGGGGGTAAGCTCCCACCCCCGATGGGGTGCACTCCCTGCTTGGTGGCAAGCCCCCAGACCCCCGTTGGGGTTTATCAGGGGGTGATGAAATCGAGGGGATTGTGCTTTTCCGCACTTTCTGTCGGGGCGGTCAGATTTTACAAAATATCCCTCCCCCTGTTGAGGGAGAGGGACATAAACTATTCAATTACTTGAGGTTCCAGATGTCGCGTGCGTAGTCGGTTACTGCGCGGTCTGCGGAGAAGCGTCCCGCACCTGCGATGTTGTAGAGCGACTTTCTGTTCCAATCCATCGGATTCTTGTAAACCTCGGAAGCGTACGCCTGAGTTCCGCGATAGCTGTCGAAGTCTGCAAGCGCCATGTAGAAGTCCTTGTTTCTGATGGAGTCCGCAACCTCGTTGAAGGTAG
>JBJESC010000306.1:0-2346 GCA_051882615.1 Oscillospiraceae bacterium | reverse complement strand
GTTGGGATAATCGGCGATAAATTTGCTTGCCCACTCCTTGTTGGCTTTGTCGATACGACCGTCCCATTCGAGGCTGTTGATACGGAGAGCAAGCATAAGCATTGCACGTTCAAAGCCGTATTTCTCGGTGACTTCCGCGGTGATTTTTTTTACATCAAGGTAATTGTTGCGGAAATTGTCGCCGATAGAACGGTGAATAAATAAACCGCATTCCTCATTCGTTTTCATGCTTGCGCGGTACTGTTCAATCTCGCCGTTTTCTTTTGCGTATGCAAAAGTATTCTTATAAATATCCATTGTAGTGTTCCTTTCGCAGAAATGGGTAGCAGGTGGACATTTCTCAATCAGAGTTCCGGTTCTTCCTCGGTGCAAATAGGGAGGTCGTGTGTAGCAAAATATTCGCTGATTGCCTTTTGTATATCCCATTCGCTTGGCGCGGTATTATCAACGCTGTTGTTCAGATAAATATCTGTGATACCGGAAATAATCTCGTCATCGTACTCGTCGCTGTCTAGCTCATTTTCTTCAATATAGTTTCTTATATCCTCCATAACGCCTATTCTCTGCTGTTTCATAAAAGCGTCAAGGAGTTCGCTTTGGGATAGCCTTATCTCATAGGTCTTGTCACCTATGGTGCGCTTTACGGCAAAATCTGTTTCGTGGTCCGGAGCATGAGAGATGATTACACGCGCTTTCTCGGCGGCTGCGATCATCTCAGCAAGCTCCGCAACATTCACGCTGGCAGCAAGTTTTTGCTTGCAAAACCCTATAAGTTCGGCACTTGTGCCGACGAAAAGAGTGCCATCGGTGATTTTTTCTTTCAGAATATAACTATCAGAAAAGTGAGGGTGCGGTGATACGGTTATCCTATCTGTGGTTGGCATTGTGATTTCCTTTCAAAAAATGGGTTGGAAACGCCTTCGGCTTATTCCGCAGATGCACATTTCTCTTTTTTCAGAGTTCAAGTTCATCTTCTTCCTCGGTCTGCGGAGCCGGTTCACATTCGTCCGAAAACAAAAACAACGGAGTATTCTTTGTGTCCTCAAATACTCCGTTGGTTATTTCTGAAAGCCTGTTTATGTACTCCGTGCAGGCACTTGTGTCACGCTTACGGTAAGCAGAATGAATATCGTAGTTGTCTAGCAGCGCAGTAAGTTCCGTTGCGGCTCTTTCAAATACCTTTACTGCGGCAGGCGGTATGCTGCTGTCTGCGGCGCAGCGAAACAGTGAACGCTCTGCTGCAATTCTGTTCCGTATGGGGTCGGAGCTGGTGTAGTAACCTTGAATTTCATAGCTGCCGTTGGAATGCCGCCATGTTGCAAACTGCGATGTACCGGACGTGCGTTCGCCGAGGACGATTTCCATTCCGGACGTGCTTATGGTTTGTATCGGTATGAAATGTGTGCTTGTGTACACTATATCACCTCTTTTCGTTGAACAATGGGTAGCAGATGGACATTGTTATCTGTCCATTTCCTCCTCGTCAAGCTCTGCTGTATCATTATCTGCCGCAGTAGCAGCTTCAGCTTTCGCAAATAATCTCTGTTCGGCTTCGTGCTGCTTTGGGATTAGAACAGGGAGCAATGCCTTAAGATAATCCTGATCCGAACATTTGTTAATATACAGACCATAAGTATCAAGCACTTGTTCCTCGGCAGGGAATGCCCATATTACAACATCACCGTATATGCCGTTTGTGCAGATAAAATCTGCAACACCTTCAAGAGTGTTGGGTATCTCAATTGGATCACCCACCCCCACTCCGACAAGCATCTCTGCGTCCTTATACTTATCCATATTAAACCTCCATTTCTTCCTCGTTGTCTAGTTCCTCCGCATTATCTGCCGCGGCAACTGACTCCGATGACTCCGTAAATTCCGCTTCACGCAGCTTTTGAGAAAGCACGGGGAGCAGCGCATTGAGATATTCCCGGTCCGGACAAAAGTCAATCTCAAGACCTGATGTGGAAAGCACAATATCATTGGAAGAGTCTGCGTAAATTTCAAGAAACCCATATATACCGTTGGCGACAATATAATCTGCAACATCAGCAAGTGTATTGGGTATCTCGGAGATATTTGATGCGTAGTCTACTCCGATAAGACGCGCCTCATTTTTATACTTATCCAAATTATGCCTCCATTTCTTCTGCGCCGTTTTCCTCCGCATCTTCGTCAAGCACCTGTTCTTCCGCCTTACCAAATTCAAGCTCGGCATTTATTGCCGATTGTTTTTCGATAAGCCTTGCGAGTTCTTCTGTGTGTTCAAACGGCTGTTCATATAGGGTTTGAGCATTTTTAAGCTGGGTTTCATTCTTGGCTATGGACTCGGCAAGCCGTTCCGGT
>JBJESC010000305.1:0-9297 GCA_051882615.1 Oscillospiraceae bacterium | reverse complement strand
CGGCACTCGTAATCTTTCGGATATTCGCCTTGTCACAGAAGAAACCCGTCAGCATAAGCGCCGCTCCGATATACACGCCGAGCAGACACTTTTCAAATCCGTCAAGCGCAAGCATTATAATACAGAAAACAGCGGGCGCGGCATAAAGAATTCGCCACTTTGCCGATACAAATTTAACTGCCAGCTGTGCAAGAACAAACAGACCAACCGACAGCGCAAACTCAACCGCAAGGAGAATAATATCGCTTTTAATCATAATTGTCCTCCTGATTAGTTCATATCGTCAGCCCTGAAGAATTGGTAACCCATTACAAGGCTTATCGCAGCGGCGATTACAGAAACGATTATCACGGGAACAACCGTCTCCGCTTGAAGCGCAGCTTCGTAAGAAAAATGAATTTCCGAGTCAAGACCGTAAGTTGTCCAGATGTCAACCTCGTAAAGCTTTGCAATAGACGTCACTCCGAGCCACGGAGAGGTATTGGTTGCAGCTATTTCTCCGCCAAACATAAACATTAAAAATCCTGCAATAAGCGCAGCGTATAATTTTTTAAAGAGGAAACAGATACACGCGAACTCGCAGCCTATTCTGATTATCGGGAAAATGAGCAGCAGGCGGCGAATTATTATTTCTCCGACAGGGATTTCATTTCCCCAACCAAGAAGAATTGTAGCGGTAATATCGGGAACAATCATAAGTACGAAAGTCCCGACAGTTCCTATAACAACTGAAGGGATTACCCTGCCAAAATACACTTCAAGGCGAGTGTGTCCGCCCATTATTTCGTAGTATGATGTTTTATCCGAAAAATCGGAAAGGCTGATTTGCGCTATAAGTATAAAAAGGAAAATTAGTGTTGTGATGGCGTAAATCGTATTGTTTAAAGCAGCCATAACACCTGCGTTCGTGATAAGTTCGGAAACTGCGTTAATATTAAAATAAGTTGTCATAACCTGAAGCAGCAGTACGCCGATAAAAACGAGATGAGACATTGTGTGCCTCGGCAGCATACGCAGCTGCCCTTTGAGAATATTCTTCATATAGACTCCTTACTTCATATCGGTTTTCTTAAAAAAGACGCTTCCAATCAGCAGACACAACGCACCTATTATCAGTGAAGCCGCTATTGTTGCGATAACGAGCGAGGGTTCAAGCGCCGTATCGAATACAACGACATCTATACCGTCCACATATCCGTAGCTGTAATCCTCAAACGTCCAAAGCTCCATACAGTTTGATACACCGAACTGCCAAGTAAGGGAAAAATTCGACTCTGAATTGATAATGGCTTGTGCCATTGCAACGCCTTGAATAATCACAAATCCAAGAACCGTGCTTATACCGCCCTTTTTCAGAAGAAATGTCATCATAGCAAACTCGCATACAAGTCGGCAGAGCGGAAGCAGCGAAAGCAGGTATCGCAGCATAACGTTTGAGAAATCAGCGGAGTGCCCCCAACCGTTTATAACGGTGCAGACACCGATTGGTGCGAAAAAGATAATTGCGTACACGGGAATTATCCAGATAAAGCTTGCAAGAATTCTTGCCGCGTAGACGCACCCTCTGCTGTGTCCCACGAGAACCTCGTAGTTTATTGTCTTATCCGACTGATCCCAGCCGCATATCCTTGTGGTAATAATCAGCACGAGAAAAAACAGAAAGCTCTTCTCGGAATTTACAGCATACACACTGCCTGTCAGGTCGGAAAAATTCAGGTTCGGGTAATTCAGTAACGGACTGAAAATTATTGCCATACTGAAAAGCAAAAGCGATATGATGATAACAAGGTCATTTTTTGTCTGATAATTCTGCGCTTTGATTATGTTCCACATTTGCGTCACCTACCATATTCATATAATAGTGTTCGAGATTTGCTTCGTTAATGTAAAGCATAGTCGGAGTAACACCGTTCTCAAACAGAGTGCGCGATACGGTTACCATATCGTCAAAGCCCTCGTACAGGCGGATACTTCCGTCACGTTCGATTTCCAGCTGTGTAAATCCGAGCTTTTCGCCGAGTATCGCCGCCGCAAGCGGGTTGTTGTCGGTGCTGATGTGGCAGTATTCGCGGCAGATGTGTTTCAGCTCGTCAGCGGAAACCGTCTGCATAATCTCGCCTTTGTTGATGAAGATATAATCCGAGCAGAGCAGGGAAAGCTCGCTGAGAATATGAGAGGAAATTACGATTGTGATGTGCTGCTCGCGGTTCAGTTTAAGGAGAAGCTCGCGGATTTCGACAATTCCCTCGGGGTCAAGTCCGTTTATCGGCTCGTCGAGTATCATTATTTCGGGACTTGAGAGCAGAGCGGTTGCAATTCCGAGGCGTTGGCGCATACCGAGCGAGTAGTTCTTGACGCGCTTTTTACCCACGTCCGAAAGTCCAACGGTTTCAAGCACCTCGTCAATGCGCTTCTTATCGGGAATTCCGCGCTGAATACGCTGCTTCTCAAGGTTTTCGCGCGCGTTCAGACCTTCCTTGGCATACGGAATTTCAATCATAAAGCACATACGGCTGCGTGCTTTTGCAAGCCCCTTTTCGGTTGTTTCACCGAAAAGAGAAATAGTTCCCTCGGTCGGGATTGCAAGCCCGCCTAGCATTTTCATTATCGTGGTTTTTCCTGCGCCGTTAGGGCCGATAAGTCCGCATATCGTTCCTTCCTTTATCTGAAAAGAAGCGTTTGATACGGCTTTTTTCTTCATATATTGCTTTCCGAGCCCCTGTACGTCAATTACTACTTCTGACATAGCCGACCTCCTTGTGGTTTATAACTCTATTGTAAAGTAGAAATATAAAGAATTTCTTAAGAAAATTAAATTTTAAAAAAACTGCGGAAAACCGCAGGTCCGGCTTGTCGAAAAACTCCAAAAACAGGCTGGCGAGAAAGGTGCAGATGCGAGAAACCCGCATAACGGCTAGGCTTTGTGCCTGCCGTTATGCGGCGTGACGAAGCAGATGTGCCTTTATCGACAGACTGAAATCTGCGGTTTTCCGCAGATTTTTATTTAATATTCTCGGTAAACTCCACCCAAATTGTCAGAATATTGTCGCTTGTTTCCGCTCCGACCGAGAAATTCTGTTTTTGTGCAAGCAGTTTTACGATATACAGCCCAAGTCCCGCGCTTCCGTTTCTCGCCTTGTCGGCACGGTAGGTTCGCTCGAACAGGCGGTTGGCATCGGGCAGAGCGCCGATTATCCCGTTGGAGAAGCAGACACGGCAGCGACCGTTTTCACTCTCCTTAACCTCGACGGTGAAGCGGTTGTCTGCATATTTCAGGGCGTTATTCAGCAGATTACCGAGCATTCGCCGTAAAAGCTGCTTGTCGGCGCGGGCGAGGATTGTCCGCTCGGGCAGAATTACCTCGGGTGATAAGCCTTTCGCTCTGATAACCGCCTCGTTGTCCACCATAAGCTGGATTACTTCGTTCGTCATATTTACGGTTTGCAGACTGACGGGTGAACTGTCGCTTTCAAGCACGGACAGCTCGAAGAAATCGTCCGCCATCTGCTTCATCTCGTCGGATTTTTTTATACAGAGGGAGAGCTGCTCCGCGCCGCGCGGCGACAGGCTTTCTTCGGTTTCAAGCAGTTGGAGGTTGCCTTTAATAACGGTAAGCGGAGTTCGCAGGTCGTGGGCAATGTCTGATACCGATTGCTTTAAGGCAAGCTCGGCTTGCTCGGTTTGCAGCTTCAACTGCTTCTGGTAGGCGAGATTGCGGTTCATCTCGGACGCCATATCCGTTAAATCTCGGTCGAAAAGCGATACCGTAAGCTGGCGGTTATAGGATTTGTCGCGGGTGGCTTTCAACTCGCGTTTAATCCGCCGCATTTCATGCTTTATCGCCAAAAGCCTGAAAGCGGCAATCACAAGCAGTACACCCAATAAGGCGACGATTATAATAAGCGTTTTCATCAATTCTCCTTAAATCGGTAGCCTATTCCCCAGACGGTTTCGATATAGTCGGCTCCCGTTGCTTTTTTCAGCTTTGAGCGAAGATTGCTGACGTGAACGTTAATCGTGTTGTCCTCGATGAAATAGTCCTCGTTCCAGACCGACTCGTAAAGATTTGCCTTTGAAAACACTTTTGAGGGGTATTCCATAAGCAGCTGCAGCAGCATAAGCTCCTTTGCGGTGAGCGGAATTGCTTTACCTTGGAATGTCACGGTATGCTCGGAGGGGGAGAGGCGAAGCTCCCCGCAGGAAAGCACTTCCTTTGCGGACTTCGCGGCGCTCCTGCGGAGTACAACCTGAATGCGGACAAGCACTTCGTTCAGGTCGAACGGCTTTAATATGTAGTCATCGGCGCCCAGTCGAAGAACCTCCAGCCTTGTTTCAAGCATCGACTTTGCGGAAAGGACAATCACGGGAATATCCGAATACGAGCGAAGCTCTGAAATCAGCTCCTCGCCGCTTTTTTCGGGGAGCATAAGGTCGGTCAGCACGAGCGAATAGCCCTGTTGTTTCAGGAGCGTTGAAGCGCTCGCTCCGTCAAGCGCGGACAACGTTTCAAAGCCGTTCTGCCGCAGAAAGGAGGAAATCATATCGTTGATGTTTTTATCGTCCTCAATTATCAAAATCCTTTGACTCATAAAATCCCCCTCGCGTTCATTGGCGTTTCCTTTATTATACACTATTTTTATTGATAAATCAATACGTCCTCGAAAGATAAGCGCCATAGATTCAGGAGAATTTTCATTTGTTCGCATATTTGTGCAAAAGAGAAAAGATTGAACGCTCTTTTCGTGAAATATTCATAATGACAAATTTGATGAAAAGAGTTATAATATATTCATGGATTGAATTTATATGAACGGCGGTGATTTTGTTGGAAGAGAAAACCTATATCTGTATAGACCTGAAATCGTTCTATGCTTCGGTGGAGTGCGTGGAGCGGGGACTTGACCCTCTCAATGTCAATCTCGTGGTAGCGGACGAGAGCCGCACAGAAAAGACGATTTGCCTTGCCGTTTCTCCGCCGCTCAAATCCTTTGGAATTCCCGGCAGACCGCGCCTTTTTGAGGTTGTTCAGAAGGTGGAGCAGGTAAACCGAAGCCGCAAAAAGCCGTCAAGCGGAAAGTCCTACTATTACGATGAGCTTTGCGCCGACCCGCGCCTTGATGTGGATTATATCGGAGCCGTACCGCGAATGGGGCTTTATATTGATTACAGCGCACGGATATACGAAATTTACCTGAAATATATTTCCGCTGAGGATATACACGTCTATTCCGTTGACGAGGTGTTTATTGACGCTACGGCGTATCTGCGTACTTATCGTAAGACTGCGGAAGAACTCACGATGACTATTCTCGGTGACATTATCAAGGAGACGGGGATAACCGCAACTGCGGGAATTGCCCCTAATCTGTATCTTGCGAAAGTCGCAATGGATATTGTGGCTAAGAAGAAAAAGCCCGACCGCAACGGAGTGCGTATTGCCCGTCTGACGGAGCAGAGCTACCGCGAGACAATGTGGGAGCATCAGCCAATCACCGATTTCTGGAGAATAGGCGCGGGATATGCAAAGCGGCTCGCGCAGTACGGAATGTTCAGTATGGGGGACGTGGCGCGGTGTTCTCTGTATAATCAGGCGCTTTTGTATAAGCTGTTCGGGGTGAACGCGGAGCTTCTGATTAACCACGCGTGGGGCTGTGAGCCGTGCACAATGGCGCATATCAAGGCGTATCGTCCCACTTCGTCAAGCCACAGCATAGGGCAGGTTCTGCCCGAACCGTATGAATACAATAATGCTCGCGTTATCGTTAAGGAAATGGCGGAGCAGTTGGCGCTTGACCTCTCCGCAAAGGGTGCGTCCACCAATCAGATAGTGCTTGTTATCGGGTATGACAGCTCCTGCGGGGAGTGTGACGGAATGGGGGATATTACGCTTGACCATTACGGCAGGAAAATCCCGAAGCACGCTCACGGCTCGGAGAATTTGCTTGTTCGGACGGCTTCTTCGTCGGCGCTGATTAAGGCGGCGGTGAAGCTCTTCGAGGAATGCGTAAATCCCGAATTTCTTGTTCGCCGCGTGAATATTGTCGCCTGCAATATCGATGCGGCTCAGCAGCTTGACCTCTTTTCCGAAGAAGAAAAGTTCGCTCCCGAGCGCGATGTGCGTATTCAGCTGGCTATTCTCGATATTAAAGACAAGTACGGCAAAAACGCGATTTTCCGTGGAATGAACTTATTGAAAGGAGCAACAGCGATGTCACGCAACGGGCAAATCGGCGGTCATCGCGCGTGATAAAAGGGAAAATGGGAAAATGGGAAAATACGATGATATTCTGAAGCTCTCTCCGCCCGATACGCTGACGGAAATGTCGCTGCTTGAACGTGCGGCGCAGTTTTCCTCGTTTGCGGCGTTGTCGGGATTTGAAGACGCGATTGACGATACGGGACAAAAGGTGCTGAAGCTGTTTGAACCGTCCTCCGAGCCCGAATTTTGGGATTGATACTACTTGAAAATTCCGCCGGATTGTGCTATAATAAATGTGTAGTGCTATATCACTAATCTTACCACAAACTTTACAATCATCACACATCAGCTACTAAGGAGGAATTTCAAATGAGTGGAGGAAATAACGCGCCGCGCAATCCGCAAAATCGCCCGAGCAGACCTAACGGTGGGGACGGACGTAACGGACAGCCGAACCCTAAACGTCCCAACGGCAAGCGTCCCGAACCCAAAACGCCGCGTGCTGTAATAGTAATCTATGTCATAATGGCTGTTCTGATACTCGGAATATGCGGAGTGGTGTTTGCGATAACGCTTAAAAAGACGGGCGACACCAATACATCCCAAACCTCGTCAGCCGTTTCTTCGGAAATCGGTTCGTCGAGCGGCAATACAAGCGTATCCACAGGCTCATCGTCTGATAATGCTTCCGAGCCTGCGAATTCCGAGAATACATCGTCTGAGGGCGCTTCCTCGGGAGAACCTGCGCAGTCCGGAAACGGCAATTCCGAGGTTACACCTCCCGTTTCGTCCGACAAGCTTGCGGTTATGGGCGTAAATATGGTGTATGTCGGAGAGAATTTTTCGTATAGCTGCACGGTGACGGGTAATGTCTCCAAAACGCCCGAAATTGTGTGGGAATGCGTCGGAGACAGCGGAAGAATTACCGAAAACGGACGATTTACCGCTGTGAAAAAAGGCGAGGTAACATTGATAGCCAAGGATACCGCAAACAATCTCACAGGAAAAATGCTTGTTCACGTTGTCAACAGCGCAAGCGAGGTGGATTTTGTTCCGATGGTGAATAATGTCCCGATTGTAAATAAGACTTACGCTCTTCCCTCGGATTATGCTCCCGGAGGACTTACCGCCGAGACGGACGCGGCATTCAAGAAGCTGGTTAACGGCGCGGCGGCGGACGGACTCAATATCTATATGATTTCGGGGTATCGTTCTTATGAGAAACAGCAGAAAACCTATCTCGGCTGGTGCAATACATACGGTCAGAAGGAAGCGGACAGAATTTCCGCAAGACCGGGCTTTTCGGAGCATCAGCTGGGAATGGCGATTGACGTAAACTCGCTTGAAGAGACCTTTGAAAACACCGCAGAGGGACAGTGGCTTGCGGAGCATTGCTGGGAATACGGCTTTATCATACGCTATCCTAAGGGTAAAGAGGAGCTTACGGGCTATTCCTATGAGCCGTGGCACATTCGCTACCTCGGCAAGGAGCTTGCGAAAGACGTATATGAGAGCGGCCTTACCCTTGAGGAGTATTTCGGAATTGACTCTTCGTATCGTTGATAGGAGTGTGAAACGTGGAATACAGATTTTACGGAGCGGATAACGCTTATGCGAAGCCAATAACCGACCTTTATCCAAATATCAACTCTCCGAGGGAGCTGTACTCGGCATTATCGGAGCTGTGGAGCGCCGACACCTGCGCTCCGCGAATGCGCGACAGGTGGACTTCCGAAAACAAGACGCTCGGACAATGCTCGATAACGGCGTTTCTCGCACAGGATATATTCGGCGGGGAAGTGTTCGGAATTCCGCGTGAGGGCGGCAACTTCCATTGCTATAACGTTGTGGACGGCTGTGCGTTCGACTTGACAAGCGAGCAGTTCGGGGACGAGGTTTTGGTTTATGAGAATAACCCTCGGCAGTTCCGCGAGGTGCATTTCGCAAAAGAGGAAAAGCGGCTTCGTTATGAGTACCTCAAGAAGAAACTCGCCGAGTACACAAGACGATAATAAAAAAGCGGTTGGGCTTATTTCCAACCGCTTTTTGTTAATGTGTTTCTAAAAAAGAATTTTGCCTTAATCGCAAGTTGTTATTCACGCGTGATTGTCGGAGCGTCGTCTTCGTCCCGTGTACGGTAGTAGTCGCTTGTGCAGAGCGCAAATCCGCCGAAAATTACGGCAATTGCGTTGATTACGGCTATGAGCGGTATCAACTATCCGCGTTTGTGTGGGAGCGCTTTCTGTTCGGTCATATCGGTCTCCTTGAAAAATCTGTGAGCGAAGAAGAGGGAAATTCCCATTGCAATCAGCCACGCTCCGGGCCACGACATCCATATTCCCGTCGCACCGAATATGGGCTGAAGAATAAATGCGAATATTACGCGGAGAATGAGGTCGCTGAACGTGGTAATCATAAAGTCGCGGACGCGACCTGCTCCTCTCAATACTCCGTCTGCAGCCAGCTTAACGCACACTCCGAGGAAAAACGGCGACACTATCCGCAGGAAATTCATTCCCGCTTCTGCGGCAGCGGCGTTGTTTGCATCGCTGCTGTCCATAAATATGTAAATCAGCTTATCCGCGAAGGCAACATAGCAGACTGCGAAAACCGCAGCAACACAGAGCGCTGAAATAACGCCTACCTTGTAGCCCTTGCGCACTCGTCCGTATTCTTTTGCTCCGATGTTCTGCGCGGAAAAGCCCGAGATTGAGTTTCCGACTGTGCAAAAGCAGTTTACGGCGAAAGAGTTCAGCTTGATAGCGGAGGAATAGCCCGCTGTTACATCAAGTCCGCAGCTGTTGACAAGTCCCTGTATGAACAGCTGTCCCACCGATACAAAGCTCTGCTGTAATATGCTCGGAACGGATATTCCTGCGATTTTACGGAACATATTCCACTCGAAAAGCGGTGCTCTGTCGCTTTTGATTTTCCCGATTTTCCGAAGCAGAACCAAAAACGCAAGGACGGAGCATATTCCCTGACAGATGAAAGTTGCCCAAGCCGTTCCCGAAACTCCCATTTTCATAACCGCAACAAACAGGAAGTCGAGCGCGATATTTCCCAGAGACGAACCGATAAGGAAGTACAGGGGAGTA
>JBJESC010000304.1:0-2351 GCA_051882615.1 Oscillospiraceae bacterium | reverse complement strand
ACAACCATATCGAAAATCGCCTTAATCTGCTTGTCCGTAAGCACTCCGCCTTTTGTCCTGCAATTCTTAAGCTCCGGCAGTCTTACAGCAAAGGAGTACACCATAAGCGACAGCACGCGCTCATACTCGGGGCTGCTCATCTCCTTGCAGCGTTCCTTGTCGAGCTTTATTCCCGTATTTCCGAGAGCCGAGGTATCGGAGATGTTCTTCAGAGTAATTTTGAAAATATCCTTTACATTGATATTGTAAAAATCCTTATCGGCTATCATATAAATATACTTGACCGAATTGAAGAGTGACACGCCCGCCTTGACAATCAAATCCGAAATCATTGTAAACGCAGTTCTCTCGCTCACAAAATCCATAGCTGCCTCCATTGAATTACGACCTGTCGGTTTTTCCGCCCGCTCAGACAAACTTGCAGAAAAGCCGAACCGTTTTATGTATACAAATTCATTATAACATCATTTCAGTTTATTTTCAAGTGTTTTTGGGAATAATTTCTTGCTCTTTCCGCAAATCGAGTTTTTTCGATTTAGTACTTGAATTTTAGCCGAAAATGGTATATAATAAAATGTGTATGTCCTTTGTAATTATTCTTGAAAGATTGAGGATTGAATATGATTGATGGATTTATCAAATGTGCGGCGGCAACCCCCGAAATCCGTGTTGCCGACTGTGATTACAACACCAAAAACATCATTGAACTTATAGACAGAGCGAAAACCGGCAGAGTGAAAATTCTTGCCTTTCCCGAGCTGTGCGTAACAGGCTACACCTGCGGAGACTTGTTCTTCCAATCCACGCTGATTAGCGCGGCAAAATCCGCCCTTGCGGACATTCTCGCCGCTTCAAAAGCGTCGGATATGATTGTCGCTGTCGGCTGTCCGCTGGACTTCTTCGGGAAGCTGTATAACTGCGCGGTTGTGCTGCAGAGCGGAAAAATTCTGGGCGTAATTCCCAAGAAATTCCTCCCGAATTACAACGAGTTTTACGAGAAGCGCTGGTTCTCCTGCGCTCCCGAGGGAAAGACCTCCGTAACCCTGCTGGGACAAGAGGTTCCGTTTGGAACGGGACTTACCTTCCAATGCGCAGAAATGCCCGAGCTGTGCTTCTCCGCAGAGGTGTGCGAGGATTTGTGGAGTCCCAATCCTCCCAGCACCGAAGCGGCGCTTTCGGGAGCGACCATTATCGCAAACCTATCTGCTTCCAACGAGCAGGTTGGAAAGGACGAATACCGTATGTCGCTCGTTACGGGACAGTCCGCGCGTCTGATTTGCGGATATATCTTCTCCAGCGCGGGAAAGGGCGAGTCCACCACCGACCTCGTATTCGGCGGTCACCGCATAATCGCGGAAAACGGAAAGATACAGTCGGAAAGCGGGCTGTATACCACAGGACTTACGATTACCGAAATTGACGTAAAGGCTATGCACGGCGAGCGGCTGCACAACACGACATTCTGCAATCGACAGACTGCCGCGGACGTTGTATTCCAAATGGCTGTCGAAGATACTCCGCTCACCCGCAAAATTGAAGCCGCTCCCTTTGTACCTCAGGTTGAAACCGAAAAGAACAGCCGCTGCCGCAAAATTCTCGCAATGCAGGCTCACGGACTTGCAAAGCGCGTGAAGCACACCAACAGCAAGACTATGGTAGTGGGAATTTCGGGCGGTCTGGACAGCTGCCTTGCTCTGCTGGTCTGCGTGGAAGCGGCGCAAATTCTCTCAAGACCGCTCACCGATATTATCGCGGTTACTATGCCCTGCTTCGGTACTACCAAGCGTACAAAATCAAACGCGGAAACGCTGTGCAATATCCTCGGCGTAACGCTCAGAACCATTGATATTACAGACACTGTGCGTTCTCACCTCAGGGACATCTCCCACGATGAGAGCGTGATGAACGCCGCTTACGAAAACGCACAGGCTCGTGAAAGAACGCAGGTTCTTATGGATATAGCCAACGATGAGAACGGCTTGGTTATCGGCACGGGCGACCTCTCGGAGCTTGCGCTCGGCTGGGCGACCTACAACGGCGACCATATAAGTATGTACGGAGTAAACGGCTCCGTACCAAAGACCTTGGTTCGTCATATCGTGAAATATTACGCGGAAACAACCGATAATCCCGCGCTTTCCGAGGTGCTTCTCGCAATCTTCAACACTCCCGTAAGCCCCGAGCTTCTTCCCGCAAAGGACGGCGAGATTTCTCAGATTACCGAGGATCTTGTAGGTCCTTATGAGCTTCACGATTTCTTCCTGTATTACGCAATCCGTTGGGGCTTCTCTCCGAAGAAGGTCTACCGCTTGGCAAAATATGCGTTCAACGGAAGCTACGAGAACGAGGTC
>JBJESC010000303.1:0-2352 GCA_051882615.1 Oscillospiraceae bacterium | reverse complement strand
GGAGAACGGTTCGGAGGATTTGGAAATATACAAGAAGCACGAGAAATTCCCGCCTAAGGTGTTTACTCCCGACGGAAGTTTTCCGATTATAAATATCGAAAAAGGAATGATGCGTTCAAGGTTTGTCGGAAAAATTACAGACGAGAGATTGCTGGAGTTCCACGGAGGTAAAATCCCGAATGCCGTTCCCGACAGAGCAGAGGCAGTCCTCCGCGGAGTATCTGCCGAAGAAGTTCGAAAAGCCATCTATACTCAATGCTCGTTTGCTGAATTCAGAACAGAGCAGCAGTCGGACGCGGTAAAGATTATTTGTACAGGACGCTCTGCGCACGCCTCCACTCCCGAAAGCGGCATAAATGCAGTAACCGCGCTTGTTTCGCTGATTAACCGTATTCTGGACGAGCCTGTGCTCGCCGGCTTGACGAGGATTTTCCCGTTTGGGGAGACGGACGGAAAATCCATTAACCTACAATCACACGACCAAAGCGGTGCATTGACCTGTGTTTTCAGCATACTCAATATTGAGAATGGACAAGCATCGGGGACGGTTGATGTTCGTTTCCCGACTTGCCTTAATCTTGCTTCGGTTGAGCAAAAAGAACGTGAAGCGTTTGCTTCGGCGGGATTACAGTTTGACGGATATATGGGTGACGAACCGCACGTTGTATCCGAAAGCGATGATTTTGTTAAGGCTCTTCTCAACGTATATGAGCGTGTTGAAGGTGATAAAGGCTACTGCGTTGCGATTGGCGGGGGAACCTATGTTCACGATATTGAGGGCGGAGTAGCCTTTGGTGCGGAGCGTGGAGATACCGATTATCACATGCACGGTGATGACGAGTTTATCACGGTTGATGAGCTTTTAAAAGATGCTGTGCTTTTTGCAAATGCGATACTTGAAATCTGCGCAGAATAATCAGCATTTGTGCATTTTCTCGTTGTTAAAAAAATATGTACAAAATTGATAAAAACTATTGACACGGAGCTTTGCTTTTAGTATAATTATAATAGCGGAGTGTGAAAAGATTTTCGCTCGTGAATTATTGAATTAAGGAGAAACCGTTATGGCTGAAATAGTAAATGAAATACTTGATAAATTTGCTGAAATGTCCCGTGAGGACAAGCAGATTTCCCTTGATATGGAGAATGCCTTAAAGGAATACAATGATTATTGTGCTTCGTCAGATAAGGATTTGGATGAAAAAATTCAAGAAATTCGCGCGAAGATGTACAAACTCCAGTTTTTTATTGATTATGCAAAGGATCATGCTCAGGAAAGCGAGCTGGAAGAGGCAGCGACCGCGTTTGAGACTCCCGAGGGTACGCTTGAGAGTATCAGGCAGACAATCAAGCTTGAATCGCGGAATGATATAAATGCAGAGACTCTTTATATTAAGGCAACGGGACAGAAGAAATTCTACGAAGAGAAGATTGAACAGACTCGTCAGCTTATTGAAGGAAGTAAAGTACAGGCAAAGCGTCAGTATGACAGCGATGTCGCTGCTATTAATGACCGCAGAGCTAAGCATGATTCTGATGTAAAAGAGTATGTTCAATCCGAGGAGTTCAAAAACTACCTCAAAATGCTGATGTTCGACAAAACGGCGTTCAACAGCACAGGTACGGCAAATCTTCCCGAGAAAACCTATGTAAGTATCGGTCAGCGCAGAGTGAAGTTAACGGTTCCGATTGAAGTTGAGCAGGATTTGTCATTAATTTCAAACGGTGAGTATAATGCGGCTGCCCATACTATCGGTGCGCCTATGCGTTTGTCTGTTCAGACGGGTAGTGTATTGTATCTCGATTATGATGAGCGCAATCAGCAGTATCTGCTGGGCGGTATTCAGCGCCTGCTGCTTAACGTAATCAAGTATGTCGGTCATAACATTACAGACTGCCTTTTCTGCGAGCCTATATCCAATTCTCCCGATTGTCTGGGACATATTGCAATGCTCGGAAAGGGTATCAATCCTTTTGTTATCGTTCCGCAGATGGTTGACGAAATTGAGAGCAGAGTGCGCGACTTCTGTGCTAAAGCAGAGAGCGCTCCGACAACGGATTTTGTATCCCGTATTCTTGTAATGCACGGTTTCCCCGAGAAATATGACTCCGATGTGGTTACCTGCTGCTTGCCAGTAATCAAAAGGGCAGCGGAGTTGGGCGTGCTTGTTGTACTTACTCACGATAATTCTGTACCCGCAACAGAGGCTGAAAATGAAGCCCGCGAATGTGCGCTTTCAATTCGGAGCAAGAATGGCGGTTTCTGGGTTGAGAAACTCCGCGAGAGCTTCTTCTGGTATTCCGCTCCTTCCGATATTCCCGAGGATATTCGCAGAGAGTTCGTAGACCGTC
>JBJESC010000302.1:0-2362 GCA_051882615.1 Oscillospiraceae bacterium | reverse complement strand
GGAATATGAAATCCAACCTCTCCGTATTTGAGGAGCTGTATTCTATCCAAGCTCTGTTGAACCACGAAAACCTCCGCGTTATCCTTGCGATGATTTGTATGGAAAAGCGCGTTTATCACACGGGAGAACAGCCTCCCGACCTCACCGTCAGGAGCGCCAAGCGCAAGTGCGTTATCGAAAAAGCGCCGCTGGAGCTTCTGGAGGAAATCATTCTGGAAACCCCGCGCGACTACGCTGTTTTTCTCCCGCAAAATCTCCCCGAGCAATTCACGAAAAAGCAATTAAGCAAGATTGTCGGAGAAAGCCGATATTCGCTGCGCACCGAAATACTGAGAACAATGGGAATTATCCGCAAGGTAGCAAAAACAGGAAATGAATTCGTCTACACGGTTGACGAAAAATACAGAGGATAAGGAGTATATAAAATGAAGAAAGTCAGCTTCGTTGTCGGAACTGCAAATCTTGATATTTCAAAACGGGTGCGAACCGAACTGCTGTCTCTGATTGAGAAAAACGCAGTTCCCGTTTTGTACATAGTCCCCGAGCAGTTTGAATACGAAACAGAATACGCGATATATAAACTCCTGAATGAGAAAAAACTCCTCACCACAAGCCGTCTGATTAAGGTTACTACTTTCTCGGCGCTTTCACGGGAAATACTTGAGCTGACGGGCGACGACCGCCCTATTGCGGATGATATAGTAAAAAATATCGTTATGCGCAAGGTTATCGGCGAATACAAGCCACAGCTTGAAGCGCTGGGCGGAATTTGCGGCAAACCCGGTTTTACGCAAAAAATCCTCGGAACAATCAACGGCTTTAAGTCTGTGGGGCTGGACTCGCGCAGTCTTGAAGAAAATCTTGAAAGAATAAAGGAGGACGGTTCGCTTTCAAACAAGGTGTTTCTGCTCAAAAAGCTCTCGGACGTGTCTTTGCTCTACACCGCATATACAGCAGGGCTTTCGGACTATCTTGACGCGCCCGACCTCGCTTCTCTTGCGGCAGAGCAGCTGGTTAAATCGGGGATTTTTGAAAACGCCTGCGTTTTTGTGGACTGCTTTAATGATTTCACCGCAGGTCAGCTCCGTTTCCTTTCCGAAATGATTTCTGTGACGGAACAGGTAGTGTTCGGGTTTACAACCGATACCGAGAGCCGCAATGATGTCTTTAAATCAGCTAACTCCAACATAGCGAGGATATGTCATTTTGCCGAAAGATGCGATATTGAAACAGAATTCATCACCTCCGATATTCCTCTCCGTATTGCCGAAAACAGTCCTCTCGGCGAATTGTCCGTAAAACTCTTTACGAACAAAGGCTCTGATAAGCCCGCGGACGACTCGATAGACCTGATAAGCTCCCGTGATGTTTACGAGGAGCTGGATTTCGTATGCTCAAAAATAATCGCTCTGGTTGATGAAAAAGGGCTTCGCTACCGCGACATCGCGGTGCTCTGCACGGATCTCGGAACATACGAAAGATACACCGAAAGCGTGTTCAAGAAATACAATATCCCGATTTTCCTTGATTACTGCGAGCCTATTATTTATCAGCCGCTGGTAAATGCGGTAAACGTAACCCTCAGAGCACTCGGCGACTTCTCTGTTGAAAACGTCCTGAGCTGTATCAAAACGGGATTTTACAGCAAGTACGACACCGAGAAAGGAAAGCGCGTAGGTCTGTCGGACTACGATATTAACGTATTTGAAGACTATGTTTACGAATGGGCAATTGAAACCGATCACCTCAAAAAACCGTTTACATTCAGAAGAAGAGGCGAGGAAACGGATTTCAACGCCATTGCCGCAGAAGAAGTCCGCAAGGGTACCGCCCAACCGTTATGGGAACTGTCAAAGAAAATCCCCAAGGACGGTATGGACGGAGCCGAGCTTACCAAGCTCCTCTACGATTTCCTTATGGACACCGTGGGAATTAAACGTGCGCTCACCGCGAAAACCACCAATTCCGAAACGGGAATTGACCGTGACGCGACCTCTCTTTATCAGCGCCTGTGGGATACGCTTATCAAGATTTTCGAGGCACTTTACAACGAGCTCTCGGGAGTGAATATCAAGACGGACGACTTTGCCGAGCTATTCCGCGGATTGTGCTCCGCAACTACGCTCAGTTCCCCGCCGCAGGTTGCGGACAGCGTCCTTGTCGGAGATATTGACAGAACCCGCGCTGACGGAATTAAGGCGGTTTTCATCGTGGGAGCAACCTACGATTTATTCCCAACCTCCGAAACTCTGACGGGTGTATTCTCCGAGTATGAGAACGAGCTTATCCGCGTTAATATAACCCGCAATAGCGAGGACGATGCCACCGTGCCGTTTATCAAATCCACGCACGAGGAGTTTTC
>JBJESC010000301.1:0-2363 GCA_051882615.1 Oscillospiraceae bacterium | reverse complement strand
CAGCATTGTCCACATCGAACCCGACGCGTTTAAGGGCTGCACCAAGCTTAAAAACGTGACCTATAAAGGCAAAACATACACCTATGCAAATATCAATCAGCTTATAAATGCAATCAACGGATAAAAACCCCCGCCCGAGCGCCACGCGCGTTCGGGCGTTTTTTTGTCAAATCGCCACAAATTCTTTTGTTCGGATTTGGAGTTGAGACGTTGGTGGCAGATTAAATACGGACGGGCAGAGCGCGAGAGAATTAAAGCGTTGATAGTGAATTTTAAAGATAATTATTATCAGCTGCCTTTTATATAACTTGTAATAAAATTTTTAGCAAACCCCCTTGACAAATTCATTTAACAGTTGTATAATAAACTCAGATTTAACAAATGTTAAACAAGTACGAAAGGAACTGACGAAATGGAAAAGGAATACAAGCGCCTGCCAGAGGCGGAGCTGGACATTATGAATTTTATCTGGGAGAGCGGAAAAGCGGTAAGCTCGGTGGATATTCAGGAGGGCTTAAAGGACAAGCACGAATGGAGCCTTGCCGTTATTCTTAACCTGCTTGCAAGGCTTACGGAGCGCGGCTTTGTGACCGCCGAAAAACAGGGGAAATATAAATACTACTCCCCGCTTGTGGAGCAGGAGGACTATCTCCGACAGGAGAGCAAAACCATAATCGACCGCATTTTCGGCGGCTCGGTGTCGAAGCTGGTGAGCTGTCTGTATGACGGCAAAAACCTCTCCGACGAGGACATAAAATCCCTTAAAGCCTTTATTGATGAGAAAACCGACAGCAATAAGGAGTGAATATGAGCGTACTATTTTCCGT
This sequence comes from Oscillospiraceae bacterium, assembly GCA_051882615.1. Lineage (GTDB taxonomy): Bacteria > Bacillota > Clostridia > Oscillospirales > Ruminococcaceae > CAG-115. Next base: position 1,536 of record JBJESC010000301.1, on the reverse strand, counting down.
AACGATAAGCGTGTCCGTGGCAGCAGCGCTTTTCCTGCTGTTCAAAGGCAGGATAGCCAAACGCTACGGCTTCGGGATTATCTACATACTATCGCTGATATTGGCGATACGCCTTATTATACCATACAGCATACAGCTTCCCGAAGTGCCTGTTTTAAACCTTGTTATCCCCTCGTTTGTGCCTGTTGTGTGGGCGGTGGGCGCGGTTCTCTGCATTCTGTTTCAGGCGGGGAAATATCTGTATTTAAGAAAAACTCTGCTCTCGGACAGCATTCCCGCCGCTGACGAGGAGGAGCTTTCTCGCAGAGTAAGAAAAGAGCTTTTCATAGACAATGAAATCCCCGTTCTGCGTTCGGGGAGGATAGGCTCGCCTATGCTTCTCGGGTTCAATAAGCCTGTGATTTTTCTGCCCTTGCAGAACTACTCCGAGGCGGAGCTGATGATGATTCTGCGCCACGAGCTTATGCACTTCAAGCACGGCGACGCTTACAAGAAGCTGTTCTTTGCGGGAGTTGCTGCCGTTCAGTGGTTCAACCCGTTTGCGTGGCTGATTAAGCGCGAATGTGCGGGCAGTCTTGAAGCGCTCTGCGACCGCGAGGTGACGAAAAACAAGGACGCTTCCTATAAGCGCGACTATTGCTACCTCTTGCTCAAAACTGGCAAAACCACAGGCGGACTTTCTTCTACGGCTTCATATTTCAGCACAAAGGAGATGTTAAAATTGCGGATTAACAGCGTTTTCGAGGGCGGGAAAAAGAAGCGCGGCGGCGCTCTTGTCGTAAGCAGCATTGTCTGCGTTTCGCTTATGACGGGGCTGCTGTGCTCCTGTACCGTTGAAACTCCGCAGGACGTAATCGACGAGATGAACCGCATAGAAAGCGGCGTTTCCAACGAAAAGGAGAGCGGCGTAATTGACGGGGAAAACGTTTCCGTCACGCTTCGCCCCGTGTCCGAGGTTACGGCTGCCGCAAGGGAGGAAATCGCTAAAATCGCGGCTGCCGACGGTATCTTCAAGTTTGAAGATTGCAATATTATCGTTCCGCAGGTGGACAGTATTCCGATTTATTCGGAGAATTTTATTTACGGTATCGAAACACCGCAGAAGATATACGACCAGCTTCGTTTTCTTGAAAAAGAATGGCTTGGTGGGAATAACTATCCGGACGAAGCCTTTACCGCCGTACCTTATGGCTACGGTAATGTGCGTGAGGATTTAACCATTGAGCAGTTTCTTAATGACAACAGAATTGCGGCGGTTTATACGAACCTCGATAACCACGAGGGCGAGTTTTACGGCAGTATCGAAACCCTGATATATAGCCTCAGATTATGGAAAACACCCCTGCTTGAAAGCAATCTTACGAACGGGTCGGAGAGAATATGGCTTAATAACGATAATGCGGCGCAAGTGGTTTATTGCTATAATGCCAAAGAAGAATTGTCGCAGAAATTAAGCTTTGTAAACGGGGAAATAACCTTAAGCGAAGCAATAACTGCCGCCGAAAAATATATGGAAAGCTTCCCTTATCGTCTTGA
>JBJESC010000300.1:0-2364 GCA_051882615.1 Oscillospiraceae bacterium | reverse complement strand
TAACACCGCTGAGTGCCTGTCGCAGAGCGTACTCTTTCACATCGGTCACCCAAGAAACGAGTTCGTCGGCTTTTGCGAGAATCGCGGAAATTTCGATGTTATCGAGCGTTGTGGGCGGTTCAAAATCGTAACGTGCGAGTTCAAGATTGTATTCGGCGCGCTTGCGACAAGTTGTTCTGACCTTGCAGAAACGACAATGCTCACCCGCTTTGAACTCACCCTCACCATTCCATGCTTGCTTTGCAGCGGGGACGAGTACCTCATTAGCCCATTTCAGTAGTTCGTCGATGGAAATCTCCCAAGTGTCGCTGTGGCTAAGTCTTGGCTGGAAAATGCTCATTCGTACCGTGCTTATGTCGTACAGACACGAGAACATCTCAAAAGCACCGAGCGCATAAATGCGAAGCTGATCATTCCCAACAGCGTCAACCTTCACGCCAGACCCGTACTTCAGGTCACAGATGTGAAGAACACCGTCAGAAATAATAAGAGCATCGCAAGTGCCGAAGCATTCCGGAACATACCTTGAGCAATCGACTCGCTGTTCCACAAAAGCAGACGGGGCATTGAGAACTCTCATCTGCTCGGCTACAAACGCAACATAGTCATCTGTGTACTCGTCCATTGAGTTGTCTTCGCACTTGACGCTTTTGTCTGTGTAGCCGAGATAAGATTTAAGTTTGTTCTCTGCGATGCTGTGTGCGAGAGTGCCCTCGTCAGCATAAGCGGAAGACTTGTCCTCCATAAACTCGGTAAGTCTTACACTGGGCGGGCATTCAATCCACCTGTGGCTTGCAGAGGGAGAAAGAAGGGCATGGCTCATTCCAAAGACCTCGCTTCTTCCAAAATTGCCGGATACTCGGTTGCCGGTACTTCAGAGATTTTCTTGTACCCGTGACGGAGCAGCATTGCCTGGATTTCCTGCGTATGTCCGTTTCTCGCAAGACCTGCAAGATATGCGCGTACTTCTTCCAGCGTTGGCAGCTTTTCTTCGGGTTCGGGTGTTGGCTTGGTTTCCATGCTTGTAGAAGGCGCCTTTGCACCACCGTACAGCTCTCTGATTTCGTTAATGCACGAAACAAGCGCCTTGGTGTGCTCTTCGGCTTCCTTCAGAATGGAATCCAACTTTGACATTTTGCTCATTGATTTACCTCCGTTCGTTTGATTAGGGTTTTATCCCTTGTCGGCGATTATCGCCTTCACCTCTTACCGGACAGGCTAAATGAAAAACCGAACCGTTTTTTTCACGGATTTTCAAAAAAATTTTTGATTTCCTTGTTCTTCAGCAAAACAGAGCGGAGTTTTTTTATGCGCTTACGGATTGCCGCGTCTGTTACACCGCAGCGGGCAGCAATTGCACACTGTTTTTCTTCGCGGATAAGCGCTTCGCACAGGTCTTTTAAATCTTCCGGAAGTTCGGAAATTGCCTTATGTAAAGCATTCAGTTCCGCTTCCATAATAGCTGTATCCTCAACAGAAACATTTGGAGCGGGAATATCTAAAGAGGTTCCATCTTCGGTTGTGTATGCGTCAATTTCCAGATTGCGTTCGCGGTTCCTTTCGATAAGCCGTTCCTGTGCCTTGAGGTCGGCAGCGTTGTCTTTGCCGAGCCGCTCACCGAGTTCGTTGCGAGGAAGGCGAACAGCCATGTACTGGTCGGGAGAGTAATACCACCGCTGCTTATAAGGACAATCCTCTGAAGCGGGTTCGATGGAAAAGCACTCTTGTCTTGTGGTTAAGATGCTGCTGCCGTCGGACAGCATAATGCGGTACTCGCGATAGTTAAGTTTTTGATAATTTCTCATAAAAAACCTCCGTTGTCGATAGTTCGAAACGGAGGTCATCACAGCTGCAAAAGGGCACAACAAAAGCACCGCAGTCCTAGGAGAATACTCTCCGTTTCGGATTGCAGCCGACCAACCCACTAGGCAGCTGTTCTATTAAATTGTCCGTCATTGCCGTTGGGTCACGGGGATCAATCCGCGCGGCAATGACAGTTTGATGCGACTCTTTCAGAATTGCGTCTTAAGAAGTCTGCATTGAATATTTTATCTTGTTATGTACTGCAATTAACTGCAAACGTTCACGAGCATACATAACCATGATACCATTGATTGAAATGCAAAAAACTGCAAATATTTCAATGCATAAAACAGGAAAACGGCAGAGTGAGATCCTTTTTCCATTATAGGAAAGAATAGATCCCGCTCTGCCGTCTAGCGTTCTGGCGGATTAAGTATTCGGTTATGCTACTTGTGTAAGTCGAATGTTTTCGACATTTAGGGTTCCGTCAGGGTTTGCGGTGATACGAGTTAAGCAGCCCTTTTGAACAATTTCAATTACTGTTCTATCCAGACTAATATC
>JBJESC010000299.1:0-2367 GCA_051882615.1 Oscillospiraceae bacterium | reverse complement strand
GCGTTGAACAGCGTGGTTTTGCCTGCGTTCGGATTTCCCGCAAGCGCGATTTTTATTCCCATAATTGTAATCCTTTCTTTATGTTAGACTAGACTAACTCTTACGTAAAATTAAACGGTTTCAATCATTTCCGCGTCCGCTTTCCGCAGAGAAAGCTCGTAGCCGCGCACCGTGACTTCAATCGGGTCACCGAGCGGCGCAACCTTGCGGACGTATATCTCAACGCCCTTTGTGATACCCATGTCCATGATACGGCGCTTTATTGCGCCCTCGCCGTTCAGCTTCTTCACTGTGACGGTCTGACCAATTTTCGCTTCTTTCAATGTTGCCATAACTGCCTCCTAAACCATTATTTTCTGCGCCATTTCCTTTGAAACAGCAACCCTTGAATCCTTGACGTTTACGATAACGTTCCCGCTTATCTCGCTGATGACGGTGACCGTACCTCCCGCCACGAAGCCGAGATTTTCAAGGAACTTGCGTGTTTCGGGATTTCCGCCCACCCTTCTGATGATACTTTCCTCGCCGGGATTTACCATTGTCAGCGGCATCATATTTTGCTCCTTTCAAAGTTAGATATGGCTAACTAACACATTAAGCTAATGGTTAGCTTTTGCTAACCATTAGCTATGATACTCCTTTTTCTGAATTTTGTCAATAGGTTTTTTCAGATTTGTAAGTCTTTACAATATTTCGGTTAGTAATAGCTAACCGAATTGTTAAAAATCACTATTCTACCGCAAGCACTCTTCCAAGCTCCTTGCATTTCTCAAGGGCTGCGTCATCGGGAGTTTCGTTCACGATAAGCCCCTCGCCGTTCACAAGAACCGCTCCGTCTGCCTTGACCTGCTCCTCCCGGTTTCTCATCCACTCGCCGTCCCCCAGCCGTAAGAGCCGAAAAGAGCGACTTTCCTGCCGGAAAGCTGACCCTCAATGCCGATAAAGAACGGCTCAAACTCTGTTTCTTCAAGCACCTCTGCACCCATAGCCGGGCAGCCGAACGCAACTGCGCCATAATCTTCGATATTGCCCTTGAAATCCGAAACGCTGAACAGCTCCGCTCCTGCTCCCTCAGCCACCGCCTGCGCCATTGCTTCGGTGTTGCCCGTACCGCTCCAAAAAATAACTGCTGTTTTCATAAATAATCCTCCTTATGATATTTTAAGAGCCTGATAGATGTCAGCGCCCTCGTTTAATTTATTGCACAGGTATTTCCTGCACTTATCGTAATTTGCGAATGTCCTGCGTGCCGATTCCTCGCTGCCGTAAACCTTCCAGCAGCCGCAAAGCTTGTAGTTATTGCCCTTGTGACGAATAAATCCTACCACATCCTCCACGGGATAATCGAGAAACAAGCCTATCTCGTGCGGAAATTCGCCGCTCTCCTGTATTCTCTGCGAAAGTCGGTCAAGACATTCCTCTGTTGTGAAATTACCGTCATAGCCGAACCGCATCAAGAGCCTGCGAACCTCGCTGTCGGACAGGCGTTTTTCAAGAAGCAATTCATTGTAGATCAAAAGCAATACTCTGCCGCCGCAGACGTACAGAACGCGGCTTTTCAGCCCCTTTGCGGCAGTCCTGCGGTTGAAATGGCAGGAATGCTCGTCAACATCGTATTCTGTTCGGGACAGGGAAACAAGGCTCGCGCACTTTATTCCCAGCAGCGTAGGCGCGGTGTGATATGCAAGAAGCTGCCCGAAATTCCTTTCTTCCATCTCTGACATTCAATCACCTCCGATATAATTAGTTTAAACTAACTCATATGCAAAACTTAAACGCAATACTGCTCCAAAACGCTTTTCAATGCGCTGGCACTGGCATTATGTATTCTCGCCACCGGAATATCGTGCTTGCGGGATTTAAGATTTACGCTGTTCACCATTTTGTGGGAACAGGTGTTCGTGAATACCACCATAAGGTCGGGAGTGCCCAGCTTGCTCTCGAAGTCCGAGGGCATTTGTGTGAACACCTTCGCCTTACATTTATATGACTCACAGATATCCTTATACCGCGTTGCCATGCGGTCATTTCCTCCTACTACAACTACGCTCAATTGTTCTCCTCCTTTCGATTAGTTTTGACTAACCGAATACAGTATAACATACGAAATGCGTGTTTGTCAAGTATAACATTTAATCCGAACAGTTTTTATGTAAGCTTTTCAGGTGATTCCTGATATTTGATAAAATTTCTGAAAAATAACGATTTAGCTTAATTCAATCGGTCAACAATGCAATATGTAATGGTTATCCTGTGCCTGTTCGCCATTCATATTATTGCCGATGAAAATTCCGTTGTGTTCGATTACCCTCTAACTCCGCTGTCAGCCAAAACCTTGTTGCACGGAATGAGGTTGTTCTCCGAGAT
>JBJESC010000298.1:0-9361 GCA_051882615.1 Oscillospiraceae bacterium | reverse complement strand
CATTTGCAGACGAACTTGGAATGGACGAGAAAACAGTCGTCCGTCTTGCAGGCGGATTTGGCGGAGGTATGGGCAGACTTCGAGAAGTCTGTGGCACTTTTTCGGGAATAGTTATGGTTATGAGCGCGCTTTACGGCTATTCCGACCCCGAGGATACCTCCACCAAGAAAGAGCTTTACGAGAGAATTCAGGATATAGCCGCTCAGTTTAAAGACGATAACGGCAGCATTGTCTGTCGTGAGCTTCTTGGGCTACAAAAGGCGGAAGGTTCACCTGTACCCGAGGCAAGAACTTCCGAATACTACAAGAAACGTCCTTGCTCTGAGCTTTGTCGCTATGCAGCTGACCTCCTGGAACAGTATATCCTGGATAACCCTCCCGAGAATTGATGTATTTTTAACGAATTAGTCTAAACTTACCAAATCTATATTGACTTTTGGTATAAAATGTGATATAATCCTAGTGAACAGATAAGAATACTGTTCAAATGTTATTTTTAATAGGAACAGGTGATTTAGTGTCAAATGTAAAGACTATATACGCCGATAATGCCGCAACAACTAAAATGAGCAAAACGGCTATTTCGGCTATGATGCCGTATCTGGAGGAGTGCTACGGAAATCCGTCGTCCCTTCATACTGTGGGACAGCTGGCTGCGGAGGCTCTTCTGGAGGCGCGTAAGATGGTTGCCGAGTGCCTTGGAGCTGATGTTAAGGAGATTTACTTTACCTCGGGAGGCAGTGAGTCGGATAATCAGGCTATCCGTTCCTGCGCTGAAATCGGCGCTCGTAAAGGAAAGAAGCATATCATCTCTGACAAGATTGAGCATCACGCAGTACTCCATACTTTAAAGAAGTTGGAGAAAGAAGGTTACGAGGTTACTCTCCTTGATGTTGATGGCGAAGGAAACGTAAATCCCGAAGATGTACGCAATGCAATCCGCGAGGATACTGCGCTTGTTACCATAATGGCTGCAAATAACGAAATCGGAACAGTAATGCCGATTAAGGAGATTGCCGCTATTTGTAAGGAAAAGGGCGTTTTGTTCCATACTGATGCGGTTCAGGCTGTTGGACATATTCCCGTTAATGTTAAGGAAATAGGATGCGATATGCTCGCTCTGTCCGCTCATAAGTTCCACGGTCCTAAGGGTGTCGGCGCTTTGTATGTGCGTAAGGGTTTGTTCCCGACTACTCTTATTGAGGGCGGAGCTCAGGAACGCGGAAGAAGAGCGGGAACCGAGAATATCGCAGGAGTTTTTGCTATGGCAGCCGCTCTGAAAGAAGCAGTTTCTTCGCTTTCCGAGAATACAGGCAAGCTTACCGCAATGCGTGATAGATTGATTGAGGGACTTTCCGCGATTCCTCATTCGATATTGAACGGCTCGAAGACTAACCGCCTTCCGGGAAACGTGAACTTCTGCTTCGAGGGAATTGAGGGCGAGAGCTTGCTTCTTTTGCTTGACGCGAAGGGAATTTGTGCTTCGTCAGGTTCGGCTTGCACGTCCGGTTCGCTTGACCCCAGCCATGTTTTGTTGGCAATCGGCAGACCTCACGAGGTTGCACACGGTTCTCTGCGTCTTTCTCTCTCAGAAGAGAATACAATGGAGGATGTGGAGTTTATTATAAAATCGGTTGAAGAGGTTGTAGATTATCTGCGCCGCATCTCTCCGATTTGGCAGGATTTACAGGAGGGTAAGAGACAGTATGTTATACAGTGAAAAGGTAATGGACCACTTTACCAACCCGCGTAATGTCGGTACAATGGATAATGCCGATGGCGTAGGCGAGGTAGGAAACGCAAAATGCGGTGATATTATGAAGATTTTCCTTAAAATCGACAATGATATTATTACCGATGTTAAGTTCAGCACATTTGGCTGCGGTTCAGCTATTGCTAGTTCATCTATGGCAACCGAAATGATTAAAGGAAAACCGATTTCTCAGGCATTGGAGCTTACAAACAAGGCTGTGGTAGAAGCTCTTGACGGACTTCCTGCGCACAAGCTTCATTGCTCGGTGCTTGCAGAGGAAGCGGTAAAGGCAGCGGTTAAGGACTACTACGACAAGAATGGCATCGCATACGACCCTGAGCAGTTTGCTCAGACTCACGACTGCGAGCACTGCGGAGAATAAAAATAAGGGGAGCAGCCGCTCCCCTTTATTTATTTGAAAAAGTAATCATCAAGATACCTTGCAAAGGCATTTGGGTCCTTTTTTACTTTTTGCTTAATTGATTCGGCAACCTGCTCGTTTTCGGTCTCAATTGAGATGTAGTACTTCTGTTTCGCCGTGTTTGTGTCAGTAACATTTATTCCTACCGTGCAAGTACCGTCAGAGTTCTTAATATACCGAGCCGAGAGGAATGTACCCTTCTTCTTCATCGAGTCACGCGTATAAATTCGAACAGCCTCTTCAAACATCTTTTCGCGGATAGACAGAGGAAGCGAGCTGCCAAGTTCTCTTGCAACCTTTATCCCCTCGGTAGTATTGGCATAGGCAATCTCATCATTTAGTTCAACTTCAGTGCAAAGTCTACCGTTCACATTCTCCAAAGCTTGAATAAGGTTAAAATAACCAACCGCTTCTTCAAGCGAGGTTATTTCAATAAGCTGGTTTTTAGTGAGGGGGCAACCAAGAGCATATATCAAGTAGCATATAAGCACACAAATGTCATCTACCTCATCAATACGAATTCTTGGTACTATCATAGTAATCACTTCCTTGTGAATTTATATCTTCGGATTATCAAGAAGGGCAGACACAAGCGCAATATTAAGCGCTGCCTCAACGCAAGGAACTGCGCGCGGAACAACGCACGGGTCGTGGCGTCCCTTGATAAGCAGACTTTGCTCGGTCATATCCTTGAAATCCACGCTGTTCTGCTCTCTGGAAATCGAGGGTGTAGGTTTAAATGCCGCCCTGAATATAATCGGCATTCCTGAACTTATACCGCCCAAAATTCCGCCATGATTGTTTGTTTTGGTAACTACTTTGCCGCTTTCAATGGCAAATTCGTCATTGTTTTCGCTGCCGAACAGATCGGCGCAGGCAAATCCGTTTCCGAATTCCAAACCCTTGACAGCGGGGATAGCAAATACAAGCTGTGAAATAATATTCTCCAGACCGTCCATCATCGGAGAGCCTATTCCTGCAGGAAAACCAACAGCTGCGCATTCAACGATACCGCCAACGCTGTTCAGATTTTCTCTTGCGGTATTGATAATTTCACGCATACCTTGTTCAGCCTCAGCGGAAAGGGTAGGGAAGGGGCGCTTTTTTACAGCCTCCAGCGTCTGTGCGGTAAGGTTTACAGCGTCGAAACTCTCATCGCTTACATTGCGAATACGCTGTATGTGCGCGCCCGTGGTAATGCCGCGATGTTCAAGTATTTGAGCACATACTGCTCCCGCAAAAACAAGAGGCGCGGTAATTCTTCCCGAAAAATGTCCGCCGCCGCGAGGGTCGTTAGCGCCATTGTAGCGCAGAAATCCCGTATAGTCTGCGTGAGCGGGACGTGCGATATGAGAGATATTACCATAATCTCCCGAGTGCTGGTCGGAATTCGTTATAATTGCAGCAAGAGGAGTTCCCGTCGTCTTGTTCTCATACAGTCCCGATAGAATTTGCGGAATATCCTTCTCGTTGCGCATAGTCGAAGTGCCGTCCTTTTTAGGAGCTCTTCGCGCCATAAATTCTCCGATTTTATCGAGGTCAATTTCTTCTCCGGCAGGGAGATTATCGAGTACAACACCTATTCCTTTACCGTGACTTTCTCCGAAGAGTGAAAGCTTCACCCCTCCATTAAAACAAGATGACATACGTATCCTCCAATTATTTTGCCTTAATTTTAGTGTTTGTGGCATCAAAGCTCATATCGAGCAGCCACTTGATTTTTTCATCGTCCGCGCTGCCGTCAAGAGCAATGGAAATCCAATATCTTTTGTTCATGTGATATGCAGGATAAATTCCGTTTTCCCTTATGATTGAGCCAATCATCAGCGGGTCGCATTTTACGTTCACAATATCAATCTGCTTTTCGGTATCTAAACCAAGTTTTTCAGCAGGGATATTCAGTGCGAGCGCAAACCATTTCTTGTTGCTCGGGTGGCGGAAAACTGCGCTGACATTATCTTTCTCCCAAGGATAGTCTTCGGTTATTCCGTAGTTTTCCTTGATATGTTCAATCAACTGTTGACGAGTCATTTCACACCTCGTCAGCAATTCCGCCGATTGAGCGATACACTTCAAAGAAGTCGGGATAGGATTTTGCTACACATTCCGCTCCCCTGATAATAATAGGAGCATTGCTTATGGTAGCTGCAATCGACATTGACATAGCAATTCTGTGGTCGTTATAGGCGCTTACTTCGCCACCGTGCAGCACACCCACGCCCTCAATCTCAATGAAGTCCTCAAACGCTTTGACTTTACCGCCTACTCTGTTAAGGCAGTCCTCCATAGCGGCAAGACGGTCACATTCCTTAATTCTCAGGCGGGCAACGTTCGTGAGCCTTGTCGTGCCCTTACCGTAACTTGCCAGAACCGTAAGGATAGGCACTAAATCGGGAATATCGGAGCAGTCGAGCTCAAATGCGTCTCTGGACTTATCAAATCTGGTGCAAATATCCGCAATTAGCTTATCGCCCTGAGCAGAAGATTTGTTAATGTCTTTCAATACGATCTCTGAGCCAAGACAATTCGCCGTATAAAAGAACGCCGCTTGAGAGAAATCTCCCTCAACTCTGCTGTTACAGGAATGAAAATGCGTATTGCCTTTAACAGAGAAACCATTCTCTGTGCTCTGAATATCACAGCCGTAGGATTTGAGCGCTTCAATTGTAATATTCACATACGGTGCAGATTGGAGCGGGGAAGTGAGGATAATTTCACTATCACCGTCCAACAGCGGAAGTGCAAACAACAATCCCGTAATAAACTGAGAGGAAATCCCTCCGTCAATCTCATAACGACCCGCAGTAAGCTTTCCCTTTGTCTTTAACGGAAGATTTGTTCCGTTATCGGGAAGCTCAAATGATACTCCGTGCTTGGGGAATTCCTCAAAGAACGGCGTCAGCGGACGCGTGGGAAGTTTGCCTCCACCGATAAACTCGGCTTCAACGCCAAGCGCCGCAGCCACGGGAATGAGAAACCGCAATGTAGAGCCCGATTCACCGCAATTCAGAACGGCTTTGTCGGGAATTTCTGTAATTCCTTCGATTACCGCTTTGTTGTCCTTGAAGTCAATCTTTGCTCCAAGCGCCCTCATGCACCCGATGGTAGCTGTAATATCAGCGGAAGGGGAGAGGTTAGTAACTTCCGAACACCCCGATGCAAGCGCTGCACCGATTATCATTCGGTGTGCCACGCTCTTGGAGGGAGGAACGGTTACTTCGCCTTTCAGCTTTGCAGGCGTAATCTTTATATCCATATTAACTCCTCAAGAAATCAGCGTATTCTTCAACTGACATTTTAACTACCTTACTTTCGCCGATGTCGCTGCAAATTACGATATTCATTCCGTCCGAAAGATGTTTTTTATCGTGAAGAGAAATCTTGTACAATTCGTCAAGCGGAGCGTCATAGGTGATAGGCAGTCCGCATTTAACAAGAAGTGCGTCCAGCTTGTCCGCAACGCCTTGCTTGCACATTCCGCGTCTCTCGGCAATATGTGTAAATACGCTCATTCCGATAGAAACGGCACAACCATGCGATAGCCCTGTGAAGTTGTAGTATTTCTCCAATGCGTGAGCAAGCGTATGCCCAAAGTTCAGCAGCATTCTTTCGCCCTTTTCGCGCTCATCGTTTTCTACAACCTGTCCCTTGATAGAGACATTGCGCTTCATAATATCTACGATATTTTCTTTAATGTCCTTTGTGGAAAGGATTTCAAAAAGCTCCGGAGACTTAATCATTCCGTGCTTGACAACCTCAGCCATACCATCTGCAAAGAATTCGGGAGTAAGCGTGTCAAGAGTATCGGTATCACAGATAACAAGTCTGGGCTGGTGGAACGCGCCAACGAGGTTCTTTCCGCCGCTGATGTCCACAGCAGTCTTACCGCCAACAGAGCTGTCCGACTGCGAAACAACTGTCGTCGGAACCTGAATAAAGTCAATTCCGCGCATATATGTAGCCGCAGCGTAACCCGCTGTATCACCGACAACGCCGCCTCCCAAAGCTACAATGAAGTCGGAACGTGTAAAGTCTTTTTCAACAAGAAACTCGTAAATATCAAGGAGCGTCTTGTGATTTTTTGAAGCCTCTCCGTGTGGGAATACAAATTTCTCGGCTTTGAAGCCTGCTTTTTCGAGCGACTTTATAACTCTGTCCCCGTAATATCTATCCACATTATCGTCTGTGATAACCGCAGCTTTTACAGATGTTTTCTTAATCTCGCTGATAAACTTACCGCAATCGTCAAGAATTCCTTTATCAATGAGGATTTCGTATTTCTTGCTTGCATTTACAGTTACTTTTTCCATAAAATATCACCCCAATATATTTTACCTTAAAAATGGCGAATTGTCAAGTACCGAAATCTGTTTGCTTAATATATTGAATATTCCCTAGAAATCCCCTTGACTTTCTCTTGCGTTTGTGTTATAATCCCACTTGGGGGGAGCAGACCCGCAAGGTTTATCTGCTCCACTTTGTTCTTGCCGTCAGCGCTCTAACCGCTGGCGGTTTTTTATTATTGTTTTTCAAACTTTCAATAGATTTACTCACACCTTTGATGAACGAAACTGTAAGTAATTGACACTTTCCCATATATGTGGTATAATTCCCCTAGTAGGGGAAAATGTAGTCAATTGCGTAAAATAGAAATTTTACGCAATACAGGGGACTGTAATAATAACAAAAGAGGATTATGATGAACAATAACTACTATATCGATGCGCCGCAATCAATCAAGGATTTCATTTATTATGAGCAGATTGTTAAAGGCCGCTCAGAACTTACCGTAAAGAATTATTATACCGACCTGAGAACATTTTTCAGATACTACAAGGTCAGAAAAAATCGTGCGTCTGAAGATGATTTTTCAAAGATTTCGATTTCCGATATTACTGATGATGATATTCGTTCTGTTGATTTGCAGTTGGTTCAGGAGTTTTTGTATTACACCAAAACCGAACGCAACAACGAACAAAAAGCCAGGTATCGCAAAGCGGTTACGCTCAGGCAGTTCTTTAAGTTCCTTACTAACAACAAGAATATGTTCAGCGTGAGCCCGCTCGCTAATCTCGAGCTTCCTTCACCCAAAGCCGCTCTGCCGAAATTCCTTACGCTTGAACAAGCGCTGGAAATGCTTACGCACATTGATACACCCGATAAAAAACGCGACTACTGTATTGTTGTATTTTTTCTGAACTGCGGAATGCGTCTTTCCGAGCTGGTCGGCATAAACTTAAAGGATATAAAATGTACTCACGATTTAAACGGTGATGAAGTATATACACTTAAAGTGCTCGGTAAAGGCAGCAAGGAGCGTTTGATATATCTGAACTCTGCGTGCGTTTCTGCTTATCTTGATTATTTAGCGCCCGATAATACTAATCCGGACTCACGCAAGGCTGCGGGCTGCCGCGATATGAGCGCACAGACGGACGCTCTGTTTCTGAGCAGACTGAATAAGCGAATATCAAATCGCCGTGTTCAGCAGATTGTTGAGGATTGTCTGAAAAGCTGCGGGCTTGATAATCTGGGATTATCGGTTCATAAGCTGCGCCACACAGCCGCAACGCTGATGTATCAGAACGGCGTTGATGTCAGAGTTCTTAAAGATGTTCTCGGACACGAAAACCTCAACACAACGCAGATATATACTCACGTTTCCGATAATCAGATGGCAAATGCAATGAAACAAAATCCTCTTGCAAAGGTTAAGCCTAAAAAGGACGAAAACAAGGACTGATTTTCTTGCTTGTACAAACTTTTTTGCAAAAAACAGTTGAAATTTGATATATAATGTGTTATTATATAAGTATCCGAAGAACTGCATTTCTGTATGAATGCAGATATGTGCTATGAAAGGATTAACTCTTATGGCTGAAACTAAAAAAACAGCAGCAAAGGCTCCCGCTGCAGCTAAAAAAACCGCTGCTAAGCCTGCTGCAAAGAAGACCGCTTCAACTGCTAAGAAGCCCGCTGCCAAGAAAGCAGCCCCCGCTAAGACTGCTGCCAAGAAAGCTCCTAAAAAGCCCGCTGTAACTATTGAAACGATTTGCGGCAAGGTTGAAAAACTTCTTCCTAAGACCGTATCTTTCAAGGAGAAGATTGCTGTTGATATTGAGGTCTGGGGCTTTGAGGACGGCTCAAATGCTAAGATGTATATTGAGGCAAACGGCGGCAAGGTTACCGTTTCTCCCCATACCTATGAGGAAAAGGATTTCAGAGTAGCTGTAAGCTTCGCTAATGCAAAGGCATTTGTTGACGGCAAGGCTACAATTAAGGATTTGCTTGCTTCTCCCGATTTCTATGCTGAGGGCAACGTTGTTGCTGCATTGAAGTTGGCTTCAATTTTCTGATTATTTCTTATTTTAAAATTTCTTTATCCACTTCAATCACGATTATCATCTGTGATTGAAGTGGATTAATTTTTATAAAATATTTTAATACGGGAAAACAGGGTTATTATTCTCTATGATTTTCGCTGATTTTTTTGAAATTTCAAGGCAAAATTGAAAAAAACATAAAATGCGTTTTTTGAGAAAAACACTTTACAAAATTCAATTTTTATGATATAATGACATAAATATAAAATTAAAGGAGAATTGGTATGAAAAAGTCATTCAAGCCGATTTTACTTGCAATATCAATTTTGATTATTACCGCCTCGTTTGCGGGGTGTGCAGATAATGAAAAGACAACAAACACTTCCGTTGCCGATACCGAGAGTACAAGCAGTTTCGGCAGTTCAAGTTCAGCGGAAGAGAGCGTTATGTCCTCCACCACCACAACCACCACCCTCCTCGACAGCAGCGCAACAACCGAATCGACATACAAGCCGACAGAACCCGCCAAGCCCGAGGAAAAGCCCGCAGACACCACATCTTCTAGCAGTTCCACTTCCTCAAGCGGCACAAGCAGCACAAGCAGCACGGAAAGTTCTTCGAACTCAAAACCTGCACAGTCATCTAGCAGCTCTCAGAGCTCCACAACGTCAACACCGAACCCCCTTGACCCATCTAACAGCTCTTCGAGCTCCTCAAGCTCAAGCAGTTCAACACCGAACCCTCTCAATCCTTCTAGCAGTTCCACACCATCTAGCGGATCAAAACCCAGCACGATCACAATCCCCGCCGGTTCGACCGGAGAATATTTCGATGTAAATGGTAATCCTATGCCAGATGGATTCG
>JBJESC010000297.1:0-9366 GCA_051882615.1 Oscillospiraceae bacterium | reverse complement strand
TATTCATTGGTTTTAATTTGCTTACGGACGCGCAAAGCCTCTTTCTCAATCAGCGCATAGTCAGTAGTCCAGTTGAGCGGGATTCCAAGCGTTGAAGCAGTCGAGCTATCAGATGTAGCAAAAGAATAGCTTTCACCTATCCTTAATCCTTTAACATCGTAATTGCCGATGCTTGTTGGTATTGCAATCACAGGATACCAATCGGCTGTCACAGAGCTGGTATACATTAACGTATTCCATAGTCTTAGGTATTCGCTGCCTGTGCCTTGCCCTGTTCCTGCGCCCTGATATAACACAAGCGTTCCCGCCGACATATCAACCTTATAGCCGTCTTCATTAACGATTGATAACGTGCCTCCGTCAAGATTGATATCGCCGCCCGTTATGCTTATATCCGCTGCGTCAATGTGTCCGCTTTCAAGATTGAAAGAGAACTCATTATTAACTGATGACAGAAGCCCTGCTTTGATTATATTAGCGTTGAGCGTGCCAGTGTCAATGAAGTCAGCTACAATATGACCGTCTTGCGTGATTGCAGTTGTATATGTTCCGTCATAGCCTGTTGACGAATGACCGAAGCCAGCGAGATTGAACCGCCATATATTTGTGGCGTCCTCTATATCAGCGGCATCCATAATTAATAATTCTTGCGGGTTCTCGGCAGGATTTAATCTGATATAACCGCCGCTGTTTCCCGTAATAGCATTTGTTGCGTTTTGGATTGCCGCTTGATACTGCTTTGTTATTTGCGATTCTGTTTTCGCTATATCTATTTTAACATTTTCTGTATTTTTTTGCAACTGTTTTATTACTGTTGCAAAATTAGATTTAGCAGAACCTAACGTTATCTTTTTGTATTTCTCGCCTAAAACGTCATAATTTGTCTTTATGACCTTAGCCGAAATATCAACACCGATATCTGTATAGCGTATCTTGACCGTGTCGCAAAGATTGACTGTTTCAAGCAGTTTATAATCGGCATATTCGGGGGACTGCGACAAGTCCGCAAAGCTAACAGACATTGAGACTGTCAGGGCGTTTATATCATTCTTAGCGAGGTAATCCTCAACCTTGTTGCTTAATGCTGTCTCGGTCATTTCCTCGTCTGCGCCGAATTGGTCTGAAAAGTCCATTATTAGGATTTTTGCTTCAATTCCGCTTGTGTTGGTGACAGTCTTTAAAAGATTGAGTGACACGTCATCATTAGAGCAATAAGCATATATTCCGGTATATGAACTTTCTGACGATATATCACATTTGACATCTGTCAAATTCTTCCCATAACAGATAACTACACCGTTATCCGCTCCACGCTCCTTGTGAAGCTTAATAACGTAGTTGTCGAACTCATATTCACCACCACACACATCGAGAACAGAGCCGTCAATGCCGCCCAAACACGCACGCGCAGACGCATTAGTAACGCTAAAATCACTCGACAATGTGATATCCGATGTCGCTACGGAGAAGCCATGAGAAAAACCGATATTATTTTCTGCGTTAACCAATACAGCGTCAATGGCTTGTGTTGCATTTCCGGATAAGCTAACCGAAGTAACGGGATAATGTGACAGAGCATATGATACATGTTCCGCTTTAACTGTAAATATCCCGTTAATTGGCTTACTTATGGAATATATTCTGAATAACTGATTTTCTGATGTCTGATTTGGCTTTGCCTTAATATATCGGTCTATTTCAATCTCGCTGGCAATTTGACCGTTTTTCGGGTAGGTTAAAGATAATTCATATGTGCCGTTGCGTTCCTCAGTCACTTCACAGCTTATGCAATCTTTGAGCCAACCTATTTTCGTTTCCCCGCTGAGTAATACTGGTATCAATTACAAGCACCTCCAGCGGGGAATTATCTCGACTTTTGTCACAGTTCCCGTCCAGCTTATAGAATTATCGCCCGGCTCCAATACAGGGAACTCATCAAACCCTGCCTTGCTGTTCAATAGCGTTGTTCCCCTATATACGTTCATCATTTCGCTGTCAATCTCAATATTGGGGGATATGGCAGTCAATAGATATGAATTACTTCCGATAGCAAGTGTCACGTTGCCGCTGCCTGTTATTTTAATGTACGGGAGCGATTTATAGCCTGTCGGATTGGTGAGCGTTCCCGATTCCGTAAGTGTTATTGTATTTTGACCTGATATCAGATATCTATACGGCTTACATTTGAACGTGAGAGAACAATCGCCGAACCCATGTCCTGCGTGTTCCCATTCCACACCCGAAGTGCAGACCCCTAACCTATATTTGCTTGCGTCATCGCTGTCCAAAAGGCGGCAATATGTTATAGGTGATAGCCAGTTTGCGATATCATCAATTTTGCTGACATATTCGGGCGTTCTGACGTTATAGGTTATTTCTATATTCTCATAGCCGCCCTCGTCCTGAATGATGTCTCCGTCTCTCCCGGGCACGAACTCAAAACTGAGCTTCCTCGCCGCCGATTTGTGAACGGATTTATTTTTGATGTATAAATCAAACTCTGTTGAATTTGTACCGTTGAACGTGAAATCACTAAGCATATGCCGCCTCCTTTCTTCTTATCGAAGTAGCGAAAGCTTCTGACAGCCTTTCCGCAAGGTTTTCTATATCTTCGCCGGAATTGTTATTGAAAGTCCCAATATTGACATTCAATGATATGCCGCCTGAAATGGAGCCTTTTTTCGTCCCTGCACTAAATTCAGTCGAAATAGAAGCTCCGTAGCTACCGACTACACCCGCCGAGACTTTGCCCATAGCGTCAAAAGCGTCTTGCGCTTTATCTTCAATACCGAGTGCTAGTCCCTCTGTAGTGAATGCACCTATCTGCTTGAATACCTTAGACGGTGAAGCAATACCGAGGATTTTCTTTGCGATTCCGATAATGTCTCCGAATAAGCTCTTGAACCATTCTTTGAAGTTCTTCCACGCGTTGCTCACGCCCTGTTTTATTCCGGCAACAATGTTACTTCCGATACTGCTCCAATTATAATTCTTAAACGTATCAACTATTGAAGAAATAACTCTCGGCAACATAGCTACCATTTGCGGTATAGCGTTGATAATGCCTTTTGCTAAAGCTAACAGAACATTTACACCGCCAGTTATTACGGTATCAAGGTTATTTAATATGCCGTTTGTGAACGCTAAAATCACGTTAGGAGTTGAAGCTATAAGCTCAGGGATTGCTTGCATAATTCCGTTGCCTAAGGCTATAAGAAGCTCGATTCCTGTCGCGATAATGTTTGGCAGCTCTGTTATAATTGACGCTACGAGAGAGCCTATAATCTTCGGTGTTGCGTTCAGCAGTTCGGGGATAGCATCAATTAATCCCTGCGTTAAAGTTAGCACAAGTTCAAGTGCAGTTTCAATCAGACTGTTGAGAGTGTCAGTGCTTGTCAACGATTCTACCAACTGCATTATTATCTCAATTCCTGCATTAAGAACTGCTCCCAAAGTCTGAGCCAATCCGCTGCCCGTTATAAGCTGAATAACTGCGTTAATTATCGGCTCAACCAAAGATGGTGCAATGTCTACTATGCTTTGAACCATATTCAAAGCCGCTGAGACGAGAGACGGCAATACAGTATCAACTAATTGCGGGAGCTTGTCAATTATTATCGGAGCCAAACTGTCAACGAGCTGAACCACTCCTGTGAGTGCTGTTTCAACTCGCGGGATAATGTTGCTTGCCGCCGTTGCTACACTTGCAACAAAGTTATTAATAAGTGTATCAAAATCCGCAGTATCATCCGCAACTCCTGTGACAAGATTGCTCCATGCTGCTTTCATTGAAGCAGTAGCGCCTTGAATAGTATCCGCCGCTTCTGCTCCTGCATAACCAGACAATCCTTGCATCTCGATATAATCCAGCAATGCTGATTGAGCATCTGCAAGATTATCTATTTGATAATTGGTAGCATTTCCTTGTGCTGTATTCCACTCGTTTACCTTATCAATAACTTCTTGAAATCCTTCTTTTGTTGGAGTAATACCAAGCTGCAAATTATCAAGCATAGTATAATTGCTTTTCATAATGCCATTGAAAGCATTTTGTACAGCTTCTTGAGAAGTGCCAGTTGCTGCAACAATATCAGCTTCAGCAGTAATGATTTTATCGGCAAGTTCAGCCGCCGCTTGCTCATTACCTCCGAGAGCGGTTTTTAATCCGGTTGCAAATCCGTTCACCTGTTGTAAGTAATCATTTTGGCTCATTTGCACAGTGCTAAACGCTTTTGCTGCTTTATCTGCAATAAAGTCATAAGCATCCCCAAACATGAGTTTTGCTCCGCCGACAAGCTGCTCATATTCCGCATAGTTTTTGACGGCTTCTGAGGTCAGTTTCGCAATTCCTGCCGCCGCTGCGCTTATTGCCGCAGTTCCTATTTTAGCCGCTGTTTTTAGTCCTGAGCCGATTTTGCTCGCAAAACTTGATGTAGAGTCTTTGGCTTTGTCGATTCCATTCTCATAATCGTTTGTATCAAGGGTAATTTTGGCGGCAAGTTCAAAAAGATTCATCCTGTCACCACCTTTAATTCTGCTTTTTCTGTTACTTCGTCAAATATTTCATCTGCGCTTTTTTCTTCCACTGGGTTTAATATTTCGCAAAATCTTGCAGTAATGTGTTCCCCACCTAATTGAGCGGCAAGGTTTTTTTGGTAATAATACAGACAATCGGCTATATAATTTTTGTAAAGCTTTTCTTCCTGTTCTTGTTTCCAGCGTGTTATGCAATACTCGATTATATAGCCTTTGCCGTATAATTCTAATACTTGAAGGTTTATTTCCTGCGTTAGTCGGAAATATACTTCTGTCCCAGCTGCGCTAACGAAATAAAAAAACTGATTACCTCGTCGCAGTTCATAAGCTCTGAAAAGCTTCCAAGCAATTCTGACATCTTGTGATTTTCGAGGTCTGAAGGTTCAATAAAGCACATCAAGCCAAGCAATTCGGCAGTCTCTACTGGATGCTCTTCAAGAATACTGTTGAGAATATCTGAAAGATTCTGCTTTATCTGCTTTTCAGTTGCCGTTTTCTTCTCTTCCTCTGTTGCATTTTCGTCAAACTGAGGGAGGTTTTTTCTGATTTCTTTAATTTTTGTCAGTTCAATCCAACTGGCAACAGCGTTTTTGATTTTGTTCGTCTGAACAAGAAACTCAACAGGGGAGCAATTTGCAAGATTTTTCATGTGTTACGCCTCCGCTGTTCCCGCCTTGATATAGACCTCAAAAGGCACCGTGTCCTGTGCTTCTATTGAATAATGCGCGGTAAACTCAAACGAAAATTTGCCCTTTTTTTTATCGGTGGACTGAACCTGAAAACCGCCTGTTGACAGGGTGTTCAACATATGAATAGCAATATAACCGCCGTTTGTATCTCCAGTCTTGTCGGAATAATCACCAACCCACCACAGGTCGGCAAAATCTGCGTCTGTAATGTCATTACGCGGATTTATCTTCGTTGTGTCTTCGCTGTCAATGTCTGCGGCACCTATGAGCTTTTTAGCAAGCTCAGTATTTGCAGCGGCAAAAGTGCCTGACATTTTGACTTCCCAGCTTTCAAGCTTTTTAAGCTCTTTTGTGTTTTTCGGGCAGTTGTCAATATCATCACCAAAGTCTACAAACGAGGGTGTCGCTGAGAAGGACACTCCGCCTGACGTTGCGGCAAGAAAATCAGATTCAAGAACCTCGCCAGTTTCGGGCGCAAATGAATTAAGAAGTATACCCGCATTAAGCTGGATTTCCTTAAATGTAGTTTCGGGGATTTTGGTATATCTCATTATGTTTTTTCCTTTCTTGTTAGTTTTCGGTTTAGTTTTCGGTTATGTATTCTGCGTATATATTAAGATATATTCGCTTGATTAGATTGTCATCTTCGTCTCCCATACGTTGGGCGAATGGTGTACCTCTGTGAAGCCATATAGCTCCGCCGTCACAATTAATAATAGTGCCTCCTGCGCTAATAGATTGGCTTATTTCTTCCGCTTTGGCATTGGCGTTAATCCAGCTTGAACTTCTGTACCACAAAGAGGCGGTCATGTTTATACTCTCATCAAAAGAGCCTGTTATTAACTGATATGTGATGTAAGGAAAAGCGGGTCCGTTCTCTCCGGTAGGTACTGAGTTTTCCTCATACGCCGGGAGTCCAAAACCCGCCCAAAATTCATATATTGCCGCTGCTTTGGTCATGTTAATTCATACTCCTCTGCTGTGACTTGCAAAAACTGGAATGACGCTCTCTCAGGTGTGACTTTGTCGTCTCCGTCCGAGGTCACACGGAACATTTTGCCGTCCGATTCTCGCCTGAACACATCGTGATAAAACAAGCTCACGTTCTTCGGTACGGTCACGGTGTATAGACTTGTAACGCCCTGTTTTTCAGCTATTTTCGCCTCAAGTGAACTGTCAAAAACAATAGCCGCATTAAAAGACGCTCCGTCAACCCATGATGTTATTATACCGCCCTCGCCGTCAGGCTTAGTAGTTCGGTCTATCATTGTGCAAGAGGTCATAGCCTCATCTATTAAACTCATCTTGCTTTCCTCAACTTGTTTAAATCAGAATCAAAAACTTTTTGCCATGTCATGGGTGCGCCGTTTTCGTCTGTTGCCTTTGAATAACTGTAACCGCCAAAGCTTTCGGACACGTAGTTAGAAGCCACGTTTTTCTCGTTAAAATCCTCTATTTTGGCGGAAAGGGCAACGACATTAGGAGGCACTTCCATTGCCCAGACCGCCCCGTCAAACGTTTCGTCTATCAAATTCACTGCGGGGAATTGATAAACTCCATCGTTAAATGTGCTGCCAACTATGCGGAAGAATTGACCCTCTTGTAGAAAGTCAGACGGCGCAAGTGTACCTCTGTTAACTGTGAAAATGCCAAACTTTTTTTCTGTTTCAAAATAATTGCGGATTTCCGCGCACAATTCAGTCAGGAACATATTGCGCCGCCTTTCTTTTATTTTTCAGCCTTTTTAACAGCCTTTTTGGGCTTTTCTTCAACTTCCGTCCAACCCTTAGCTCTAAAGCAATCAATATGTGCTTTGTCGGTCACGTTGAACGTCTGCTCACCATTAGTAAACTTCATAATCACGCACTCTTATGAACAGCAATGCCGTTCTTCTTGTTCTCAAGGACGAAAGCGTCATAATAAAGTCTGCCCTCGACAAGGGTGCCGTTAATGCCGGGCGGGTCAATATGTGTCTTATACTCGGACAGCTTAACGGGTGATACCATAGCCGACTTATGAACTATTATAAGCTCAACATTCTCCGGCAGATATGAGGACGGGACGGGGACTATGTTCACACCGTCAACAGTACCGACAGAACCATTAACGAGCATATCCTGCGCCATGTCAGAAGCCTTGATGAAAGAAGCGTCAAGCTTGATATTCTTGTAGAAGTTTGTAGAAACATATGCGATTCTGTTCGCGGTCGGTACGAGGTCATCCATAAGCAGGCTCTGAGCGTCAAGGAATATGCTATACGCATTTGAAGCTGTGACAGCCGCCGCGGTTGTGAGGTTTCCTGCTCCTGTAACCATTGCCGCAAGGCGATACTTGTCTATTGTGGGAATGATAACTTCATCAATCTCTCTGCGAAGTGCTGCGCCTGCGTCTTTTGCGTTTGCGCTATCCTCCTGATTCCTCTTGTCAAGAGTGAATGTGAACGCTTTGTCCTGCGTCAGAGTGAGTGTCTGAACAGTATCGTCAAGCTCTGCGGGAGTGCCATATCTGTTATCGCCGCTCATTGTGTAATCACCAAGCGCAACAGTCGGAATAGAATAGATATTAACTGCATTTACGCCTACAAAATCGTAATCGTTGTTTATTGCTGCGTTGGTTATAGATGCTTTTGTAAATCTCTCGTCTACTTTAGACGAATATTTCTCTGCATAATTCTGTGCCATGTTTTAATCCTTTCTGTTATAGTTTTAATCTCCGAAGCCCTCGAGGAACGGGTCTTTCTCTGAATGGTCCCCGTCAGGCGGGTCTGCTGTTGCAGCTCCTTTTGTCTTTTGGGTTACAATGAAGTCAGACCATTCAGTTTTGATGTTTTCGGATAGCTTTTCAGCGTTTTTAATGGTTCCCTCTTTTGTTAGCTCGATATCATCGATTTTTGAAACCTTAACGATAGCGTCAAGTCTCTTTTCCGATATTCCTGTATCGGTCAACAGCTTCCTATATGCTTTTTCTTTGGCATCGTGGGTCTGCTGATTGAGTATTTCCGTCTTATAATCGTCATACTCCTTTTTGAGGGTGTCATAATCTGATTTTGCTACTGTCTCACCGTCAGGGACTTTCTTCTTCGCTTCGTTCAGCTCTCTCTGTACTTCGGGGAGCTTTTCTGCGTCAGTTTTATATCCGTCCCTTTCTTCTTTGAGTGCGTCAACCGTTTCGCTGTGAGCTTCGATTATTTGTTCGATTTTTTCCTCGTCAATGCCCATTGCTTTGAGCATTTTCCTCGTTAATGCCATGCTTTAATCTCCTTTTCTTCGTCGGCGTTTCTTCGCCGTTAGATTAACATAAAAAAAGAGCCGCAAACACAACTGTTCACGGCTCAAGGCTCTTGATATTGATTTCTATTTCTTTCTTACATTGCTTGCACCATAGGTATATTTTACCGTCTTTATAGTAGGCGATAATTTTACCGCAGTCGCATTTTATCGGCTTCTTTTCCATAGTATATCACATTTTCCCTTAAATGTCAATATTTTTTAATGCTTCTTGTGCAAGTTTTTTGTATTCCGATGTGTGATTTTGTGCCGCTTGTTGTAGCATATGGTTCGCCTTCTGCTTTGCCGTTCCGAGTTCAACATATGGCGCATATTCAACGTTGCTTCCTATATATGCCGAATCATCATCCGTGGCGTGTGCAATGGAATTTCTTAATCTGCCCGTATCAACTGGCGTTTTCTCTTTGGCATATTTCTCCGCTGTTATTCCGATAGCTTCAAGAGCGTTATTTTTTGCCTTTTCCAAGGCTTCCAGTACTTTCGCAGAATTGTCAGTGAATTTAATTTCCATTATTTCACCCCTTAAATCCGAGGACTTCCCCAACCATTGTGCAGCGACAATTATAAATATTAGCACCGTCTGCGGCAGGGTCTCCCGGGTACATTATTTCGCCGATTGAATTTTCAAAAGGTTTATCGATGTCGACTATCTGCCCGTCAAGTTCTGCGTGCCAGTCTCTGACCCTCGCGTCATGCGTTGCTATCCACCTTTTTTTCAGTATAATGCCGTCTTTCTGCGCTCGTTCAAGCCCGTCAAGTCTGCCTTTGTTTTCTGCGCTGGTTACTGCTGTTCTCGCTGTGCGTATTGCTACGTTAGCATTCATATTTTCAACTTTAGCGAGTCTTGAAGCTAT
>JBJESC010000296.1:0-2388 GCA_051882615.1 Oscillospiraceae bacterium | reverse complement strand
GCAGATTCTCTTGCAATAATGACGTTCACCAAGAACGCAACCCGAAGTCTCCACGAGAAGCTGAACAAGGCG
The DNA here is from genome assembly GCA_051882615.1 of Oscillospiraceae bacterium. Taxonomy (GTDB): domain Bacteria; phylum Bacillota; class Clostridia; order Oscillospirales; family Ruminococcaceae; genus CAG-115. The sequence continues at coordinate 2,316 of JBJESC010000296.1, read as the reverse complement.
CTTGACAAGGAGATGATGAAAGCTGATTTGTCCGAAGAGGACAGGGCTTATCTCGAGGAACAGAAATTCCGCCTGCGGCAGGCAAACATCTCAACGATTGACGCATTCTGTCTGAGACTGATTAAGGACAACCCCGAAGCCTTCGGACTGCCCGTGACCTTCTCTATTGCCGACAGCACAAAAAAGGCGGCAATGCAAACAAAAGCAATTGAGCTTACAATGCAGACGTTTTACTCCAACACACCCGAAAACAGCGAATATTCATTCACCAAACAGGAGCGTAACGCATTATTCTATACCTTCAACTTCAGAAACGACGATGTACTTCAGCAACAGGTAATTTCCTTTGCAGAAGAGCTCTCCACATACGTTGACGCGGAAAAATGGCTGGATGAGGCCGAGAAAGTATACACGGACGAAGCTACTCTTGAAAATCAATACCTTAAACCGTTCAAAGACCTGATAAGGGCGCAGCTGAACATTGCTAAACCCCTGCTGGTGATGTACCCGCAGATTACAGCTGACCTCAGCGTAGAAGCCGATGATTTGTTAGCCGAAGCCAACGATCAGTTTGATAACGCTTCATCAGCTAAAGCACGAACCACTGCTAAAAATAAGGTACAGTCTGCCGAAACTCTTATTAACGAAATTATTCCTGCTATTGACGAGTATATTTCGCTGGATGTCGAAAGGTTTTCCGAGTTGGAAAAAGCGCACTCACTCTTTGCGGCAAAGCCTTCCATAAAAACGCTTGGTGAGTTTAATGAAGTGCTTAATAGTATTGAACCGATGCCCTCAATAAGCCAGAAGGGTTCCAGAGCTTCCTCCCGCTCGAAATTCACTGCTATTAAAAACAGAATACAGGACGCCATTACCGAGCTGAAAAATGCTTCATTTGACTACCAAACGCTTGATATTACGGCTCAAAGGAGCCTTGTTGCCTCGTTTATAAAACTCGTGAGAATATACCGGGCAAATTTCGATTTTATCAAGAAAAACGCGGGGTGCATTGATTTCTCCGACTGCGAGCTGCTGCTGCTGAAAAAGCTCAGCGAGGACGAGGATTACTGTAAACAGCTCAGCGAGCGCTTCTCCTGTATGATAGTGGACGAGTTTCAGGACTCGAACGATATACAGGCGGAAATTTTCAAGAAAATCGCACTTGGAAAACTGTTCTGCGTCGGCGATATAAAGCAGTCAATCTATGCGTTCAGAGGCGGAAATCCCAAAATAATGGCGGCGCTGTGCAAGAAAGAAGACGGATTTGTACCACTTCCCCTCGGCACGAATTACCGCTCGCGCAAAACTATCATTGATTTCGTGAACAAAGCCTTTACAGGCCTTATGACTGAGGAGTACGGCGGCGTTGATTATTACAGCGACGATGAAATCCTTGATAACAGCCTGCATTTCGGCGCGACATTATACCCCGCTGTTCCCGAAGAATACAGAGATAAATACCTCGCGGAAATACACCTGCTCAACTCGCAGAACGCGGGAGAAAATAAGGAATTCGTACAGGCAAGGTTTGTCGCCCAAAGAATAAAAGAGCTTCACGACGATGAAAACTTCAAGGTCACGGCGGAGGTTATCAGAGAAGTCGAAGAAAACGGGAAAACAGTCCTTAAAAAAGTTAAGGAGCTTGTCCGTCCCAACTACTCGGATTTTCTGATTCTAACGCGTAAAAAAACTAACTTTCCCTACTACCGTCAGGCGCTTGCAGAGCTTGGAATAACTTCTTCCGCGCCTAAGGGAAGCGGTTTCCTCGAATCTGAGGAAATCAAGCTGGTTCTCAACTTCCTTGCGGTTGTGGATAATCCGCTCAAGGACGAGGAGCTTCTTAAGGTTCTGATGTCACCGATTTACAGGTTTACCGCAAACGAAGTTGCAGAGCTTCGTCTGGGGCTTACGGGACTTGATGAAAGCGCACTCAGCGGCGTCCAAAAGTCAAAGCTGTCAAGGCAGCTTAAAAAATACTCGCTTTTCAACTGCCTTAAACTCTGCGCTCAGCCGCTCAGCCTAGGAGACTTTATCGACGGCGAAAGCAATGTACTTGAAAGAAACGTTTCACCGAAAATCACTCGTTTTCTTACCGACCTTGAAAGCTTCAGACACTATATGAATTCAAATTCGCTCTACAGGCTGGTCTGCAAAATTTATGAGGATACAGACGCAGAGCTTATTGTCGCTGCTTTTGAAAACAGCTCCGCACACGTTGCAAACATTCGTCGGCTGCAGGATATGGCAGCGGATTTTGAAGCGCGCGACGGTGGAAGTCTCGGAGATTTTCTGCGGTTCATCAATCGCGTCAAGCTT
>JBJESC010000295.1:0-2389 GCA_051882615.1 Oscillospiraceae bacterium | reverse complement strand
TCAAAATAAGCGGCTTTGCCGCTGCTTGTGTTGCGGCTGTTATTCTTGTTCCTACGATATTCAATCTGGTTCAGTTGAACAATAACACAAACAATGCTTTGGACGGAGAGACTGTATCACAAGGTCGTCCCTCTGCTGACCGTAACAGTAATTCCGTTCATCTTGAAGAACCGACGTCCATTGCAGACTCTGTGAACTCTGCTGCCGAATCGTTTCCGTCCGCTAAGCTGCTCCGCTATGATAAGCTTTCGTTCCCGTCCTATTCCCAGACCCTGCTGAAATGTTCCGGCGAGCCGTTTGGCGACGAGTATTTCGTTGAGGAGGACATCCTTGCACAAACCGACTTAATCATTCGCGGTCGGATTGATAAGGTTTATAAAACCGATGACGAAAGCGGTATCTGCTATGATGTTACCGTTACCGAAGCGTTTTCCGGAGCGGGTATTTCTTCCTCTCTCACCATAGTGAGCCGTTCACCCTACCCCATGCGCCGTGGAAGAGAATACCTGCTTCTGATGAGCGAGGACGAAAACGGATACCATACAGTATTTGATAACGTCCCGCAGACGGAGTACACCGCAGACGGAGGTGTGGTCTATTTCAACGGCTGGCGAACCCTTACAACGGACAGTTCCTGTGCTCTGCTTTATTCGGAACAGCCCGACGCATTCTTTTACGATAGGATGATGTACTCGGCGGCAGGCGATACCTCAAATCTTATTGCCGCATGGAGCAATATCAGAAGCCTATAACAAATTTCAAAGGAGAATTCATTATGAAACACTACACTCTCAACAGAAAAGCATTAACACTTACCTCGCTTGCCCTCTGTGCAGCTATCCTTTCCGGATGTGCAGCCAAGTCCGACAATTACGGCAATATGATGGCTCAGGGAGGAATGGAATATGGATACGCAATGTCTGACCAGCTGTCCCCCGAAGGAAATTACAACACCGAAGAGTACAACGCAATTACCGAGAACAGCTACAAGAGCGTTGCGGCAGAACCTCTCAGCACCTTTTCGATTGATGTAGACACCGCAAGCTATACCAACATTCGCCGTATGATAAATGAAGGTAGCGAAATTCCCTCGGACGCAGTACGCATTGAGGAAATGATAAACTATTTCCATTACGACTACCCCGAGCCTGCTGACGGCGAACCTTTCTCCGTAACAACGGAGCTTTCTGACTGCCCGTGGAACGAGCAGACAAGGCTGATGCTTATCGGGTTGAAGGCTCCCGAAATAGACCTTTCCAACCGTGCACCGATGAATCTCGTGTTCCTGATTGACGTCAGCGGCTCAATGTACTCTGCGGATAAGCTGCCGCTGGTGCAGAAAGCGTTTACAATGCTTACCGAGGAGCTTACTCCTGCCGACCGCATTTCTATTGTGACCTATGCGGGTACTGACAGCGTGGTGCTTGAGGGTGCAGATGGCAGCGAAAAGCAGAAGATAACCAATGCCATAGAATCGCTTCAGGCAGGAGGTTCTACCGCAGGTGCAGCGGGTATAAACACCGCGTACAAGATTGCGGAGAAGTACTTTATCTCAGGCGGCAACAACCGTGTCATTCTTGCCACCGACGGCGACCTTAACGTTGGTGTTTCCAGTGAGGCTGGTTTAAAGAAGCTTGTTGAGAAAAAGAGGGAAACAGGCGTGTATCTGTCCGTTCTCGGATTTGGTACCGGCAATATCAAGGATAACAAAATGGAAGCCCTTGCTGATAACGGCAACGGCAATTATGCCTATATCGACAGCGAGCTGGAAGCAAGAAAAGTATTGGTAGAGGAGATGGGCGGCACACTCGTCACCGTAGCCAAGGATGTTAAGATACAGGTGGAGTTCAACCCGGCATACGTTAAGGGTTATCGCCTTGTGGGATATGAGAACAGACTTCTCTCCGCAGAGGATTTTGAGGACGACACTAAGGACGCAGGTGAAATTGGTGCAGGGCACACAGTTACTGCAATTTATGAAGTAGTAATGAACGACAGCCCTATGGAGCTTTCCTCCTCCGATTTGAAATACACCGAAACCGAGAATGCCGGTACAGAGAACGGCGAGCTTCTTACAGTTGCGCTCAGATACAAAGAACCCGACAAGGACGAGAGCAAACTGCTTGAGTACCCCGTCCCTGAGAGTGCGTATACTACCGAGCTCCCCGCAAATCTGAGATTTGCGAGTGCGGTAGTTGAGTTCGGACTATGCCTGCGTGACAGCAAGTACAAGGGAACGGCGACAAAGAATACTATTTCCGACTTGCTTTCAGGCTGCGACATAGCTAACGACCCTTACAAGACCGAGTTTGCTCAGCTTGTTAAGCAGGCAAAATTCCCCAATTGATAGTAAGTTAAAATTACTTCTGTCAGCCGGTGACATCAGTTC
>JBJESC010000294.1:0-2393 GCA_051882615.1 Oscillospiraceae bacterium | reverse complement strand
AATTATTCTTTCAAGGAGGATACTCTATGATTAGCGTAGGTATTGACATCTCAAAAGACAAAAGTACGGTTTGTATGCTTCGACCTTATGGTGAAGTCGTGGAAGCTCCGCACAGCATCGAACACAACGAACAGGATCTGAATGCTTTAATAGAGCATATCAAATCATTCGATGAAGATGTCAAGGTCGTGCTTGAAGCTACCGGCGGCTATCATCAGGTTGTTGTTACAAAGCTGCTTGAAGCAGATATTTTTACTGTTGTTGTAAATCCTTACATAATGAAAAAATACTGTGCAGCAGCTTTGAGAAAAGCAAAAACCGATAAAATTGATTCTATCCGTATAGCAAACTATGGTATAGACCATTGGTTTTCTATGACGGCATATTGTCCGCCAGATGAAATCTATGCAGAATTAAAGCTACTGGGCAGGCAATACGACCAGTATGTTCGGCTCAAGATTAGCTGCAAAATTCAGCTTGCAAATCTTCTTGACTGCGTTATGCCCGGCATCAAAACAATACTTCAAGGAGCTGTTCCTGCGTACAGCACTAAGGACAAACTTTGTGATTTTGTAGAGAAGTATTGGCATTATGACAACATCAAAAAGATGAGCGAAAAACGGTTTATTGAGGACTACGGTAAATGGGCAAAGAAAAAGGGATACCGTTTCAACGAAAGTCAAGCGATAGCGATATATCAGCTTTCGAAGAACAATATCCCAACCCTTAAATCCAGTACCCCATCCACAAAAATGCTGGTACTGCAGGCAGTGAAATCGGTAAGAGATGCCGAAATCACCTTATCCTTAATTATATCACAAATGCAGGAAATTGCAAGTACCTTGCCGGAATATTCTGTGGTAAGGGAGATGAAAGGTGTTGGAGATGTCCTTTCTGTCCGCTTAATTGCCGAAATCGGCGATGTCAGACGTTTCCATAACGGCAGCGCTCTGGTAGCCTTTGCAGGAATTGACGCTCCACCGTATGAATCCGGAAAATTCGTTGGCACCAAGCGAAACATTTCAAAGCGTGGTTCTTCTACCTTGCGAAAAATCGGTTATGAGATTATGCACTGCTTAAAAGTCGTGAAACCCACCGAGGATTCCTCGGTATATGATTTCATCATCAAGAAAGAAACCGAGGGTAAGCCTAAGCGTGTTGCCAAAATCGCAGGACTTAATAAATTCCTGCGCATCTATTACGCAAGAGTGATGGAGATTTATTGCTGATTGCACAAATTCTTACTTATATCCTTACAAGCTGAAAAAAATCATTGTTTTTCGGCTTTGTTGTTATGCCATTTTATTTGCCGAAAAATTTTTATTTTTTTTCAGAAAAAGGCTTGACAAACAGTAACAGGTTTATTGTCGAACAAGCAAGGGGCAATCCGAGAGTACACATGAAAAGTGTTATTTGCTCATCAATTCTTCTCCCCAAAAATTTCCTCCGGCTTGTCTGCGGCATATTATTATTTTTGAGGAATTTCATAAGCCATAGGTATTTATCATTGTTATAGAGTACAAGGCAAGAATCCGGAAGATTTGCTGAAAAGTAAAGCAATAACGATACTATAACCAACACCCGCGAAACCAAAAAGTTCCGCGGGTTCTTTTGTTATTCTGTCCTGCCGTTATCGGCAAATTCCAAAGCACTTTTCCGTCCTTTTCTCTTGATTTTTTGCCGATAACGGTATATAATAGATTCAAGAGGTGAGAAAATGAAATATATATCCGTAAAAGAAGCCTCGAAACTGTGGGGCTTGTCGGAACGCAGCGTGCGAAATTACTGCGCTCTGGGGCGCGTAGAAGGCGCATTCCTCACGGGAAAGACGTGGAATATACCCGAAAACGCAGCAAAGCCTACACGCGCTGTAACAGCTAAAAAGGCACCTGTCACACTCGCAGAAATTCTCGCAGATGAAATGCAGAGTGGGCGAAAGGGCGGGATTTACCACAAGATTCAGGTGGAATTGACCTACAACTCCAACCACATCGAGGGAAGCCGCCTTACCGCAGACCAGACTCGCTACATTTTTGAAACCAACACGATAGGCGTGCTAAAAGACGAAACCGTAAACGTTGACGACATTATCGAAACGACGAACCATTTCCGCTGCATTGACCTTGTAATTTCAAACTATAACAAACGGCTTTCCGAGGCGTTTATAAAGGAACTGCACCGTGTGCTGAAAACCGGCACGTCAGACAGCAGGAAAAGCTGGTTTGCGGTTGGCGACTACAAGAAGCAGCCTAACGAGGTCGGCGGGGAAACTACTGTTCTTCCGAAGGACGTCCACACGGAAATGAAAAAGCTCCTTTCGGAGTACGAAAACGGCGAACCGAAAACGCTTGAGGACATTGTGGAGTTCCACGCAAAGTTCGAGAAAATACACC
>JBJESC010000293.1:0-2396 GCA_051882615.1 Oscillospiraceae bacterium | reverse complement strand
CGTAGTTATAACCAAATCGCCGCTTTCCGCGTTTTCGACAACGTACTTTGCCACCTCTTCAAACGTGGAAAACCACACGCAGCCGTCAATCTTGTCGGCAAGGTCTTTCGCGTAAATATTGTAGGTATTCTTTTCGCGGCTGCCCATAATCTCTGTCAGAACCACCTTATCGGCAATTGAGAGAGCGCTCGCAAATTCGTCCAGAAGCATAGCTGTTCTTGAGTAGGTAAACGGCTGATGAACCACCCACACTCGTTTAAAGCTCATAGACTTTGCGGTTTTAAGCGTAACAGCAATTTCTGCGGGATGATGTCCGTAATCGTCAACAAAGGTTACCCCGTTAATCTCAGCCAGCTTGTCAAAGCGGCGCATTGCTCCCGTGAAATCCGCAATTCCCCGCTTAATCGCGTCAAGCGGAATACCCGCGCTGTCAGCCGCGGCACAAGCCGCAACCGCATTATATACGTTATGAACTCCGGGAACATTTACATCAATCTCCGAGAGTGCTTCCCCGTTCTTCATCAACGTGAAGCGCTGGTGGAAATCAGAAACGTGTTCAACATTCTCGGCGTAGTAATTACTGTCGGAGGTCTTTCCGAAAGTAACTATTCTTGCCTTGGTTTCACACCTTTGAAGCATATCCCTGATGTTATCGTCATCGCCGTTTACAACAAGAATATCAGTTGTAAGATTACTGAATTTCGCAAACGAGTTTTTCAGATTATCCATAGTCTTGAAATAATCCATGTGGTCTCTATCGATATTCAGTATTATTGAGATGTTCGGAAACAAGTGCAGAAACGTATCCTTGAACTCACAGGCTTCGCACACCATATACTCGCTGCTTCCGGCTCTGCCACTCCCACCGATTGCGCGGAGTTTTCCTCCGATTACTGCGGAGAAATCTATTCCCGAAGCGAGCATTATCATTGTGAGCATTGACGAAGTTGTGGTTTTTCCGTGCGTTCCCGAAACACAGAACGCTTTCTCAAACTGAGCCGTAACAAGTCCCAGAAGCTCGCTGCGCTCCGCAAGATATACGCCGTGCTTTGCCGCTTCACGAGCAGCAATAAGCTCGGGATTATCCTCCATTATCGCCGCGGAGAACACAATGCAGTCCGCACCCTCAATGTTCTCAGCCCTTTGACCGAGCGTTACGGGAATACCCATATTGCGTACCGCCTGAAGCGTAGAAGTCTCGTTATTATCCGAGCCTGTAAGGTAGTAGCCCTTACTGTGCAGAATCTGGGCGAGCGGATACATACCGCTTCCGCCTATTCCGATAAAATGAATGTGTTTTTTACCAAGAAGAAAGTTTTCCATAACTGCTCCTTAAGAGTGATATAGTCTAAAGATACTCTATGTATAAATTGCCTTTTTTATCCCACAATATAGCAAGCGGTTAAAATTCTCCCCGCCTGTCTGTGCAGGTCGGGGAGCAACCGAAATGACTTGATTAAATCAAGAACATCATTTACTGACGGAGGTTAAACAATGGAAATCAGCGACATTAAAATCAGAAAGACAATGCACGACGGAAGACTGCGCGCCGTAGTTTCAATCACGATTGATAATGCAATCGCAATCCACGACATAAAGCTGGTACAGGGCGACGAAAGAATGTTCGTAGCAATGCCGAGCCGCCGCGAGGACAGCGGGATTTTCCGCGACATAATCCACCCGATTTCCTCAAATGTCCGCGAGGAGATTGAGGACAAAATTCTCTGCGCCTATAATGAATATATCCAATAAAATACTACTTTGAAAGAAGCATTTTAGTTTTCAGAATAGCAAGCTGAGTCTTTGCGTCGGAAATCTCATTGTTTAATATCATTTCTACCGCTTTATTAAGCGGTATTTTTTCTACTTCCAGAAACTCATTATCGTCAAGATGCTGTTCTCCGCTGTGAAGCCCACGCGCAAGATACATATGGATGACCTCGGTGTCGTATGCGGGAGTCGGAAGCAGATTTCCAAGATACTCAAAGCTATCACAGGTGCAGCCCGTTTCCTCTTTAAGCTCACGAATACCGCAGTCACGGTGAGCCTCGCCGTATTCCAGCTTTCCCGCAGGGATTTCAAGCAGCACCTTTCCGTGCGGGTATCTGAACTGCCGCACGAAAAGCACATCGTTATCCTCTGTGAGAGCTACAATGCACACTCCTCCAGGGTGCTTAATCACCTCTCGGGAGGTGTTTTTTCCGTTTTCAAGAAGAACGGTATCACTATACAGCTTGACAATCCTACCGTCATACTTTAATTCGCTTGTAAGCTGTCTTTCTTCAAGATGCATTTTTTCACCTCTTATTGCTTGTCGTTTTCGTCTTCTGAAAGTTTTTCTTCCAGCAAGTCAAAATCAACAAATCTGTTTGTACTCGGGATGTCGCCGCCGCGCT
>JBJESC010000292.1:0-2396 GCA_051882615.1 Oscillospiraceae bacterium | reverse complement strand
GTTATGGTGGGAATGCTGCGCGGACTCGGCTATTCGATAATGCCGATGATTGTATCGCTCTGCGGTGCTTGCGGACTGAGATTGCTGTGGATTGCAACCGTGTTCCAAATCCCCGAATATCACACCATAACCACGGTTTACCTTTCGTATCCGATTTCGTGGACGATTACTTTCTTGACGCACGTTATCTGCTACACAATAATCTGGCAGAAGATAAAGCGTAAGGAAGGGCTTGTAAAGAGGAGTGTTGTAAATGATAATTGACGCACACGCGCATATTTATCCCGATAAAATCGCCGAACGCGCGGTTAAGGGGATAGAGGATTTTTACGATATGCACGTTGGTTATAACGGCACTGTTTCCGATTTGATTAAAGCAGGGGAGAAAGCGGGAGTTTCGCGCTTCCTTGTGCAGTCGGTGGCTACCGTTCCCGAGCAGGTTCAGTCGATTAACAACTTTATAGCGCAAAGCGTAAAGGCTTTCCCCGATAAGCTGATTGGTTTCGGAGCGCTTCACCCCGATTATGGCGATATTCGTGGGGAAGTGGAGCGAATTGAGAGCCTGGGGCTTCGCGGAATTAAGATTCACCCCGACTTTCAGCGCTTTAATCTCGATGACGAACGCGCGTTTCCGATTTACGAGATTGCCGAGGAGCGCGGACTTCCCATACTCTTCCATATCGGCGACCCTAGGCAGGATTTTTCCGCTCCCGAGCGGCTTTTGAATGTGGTGAAGAAGTTTCCGAAGCTGAAAGCGATAGGCGCGCACCTCTGCGGCTGGTCAATGTGGGACAGGAGCGCGGAGCTGTTCGACCACAGCGGGGTGTATGCGGATTGTTCAAGCTCGCTGTATGCGCTCTCTCCCGAACACGCTGCGGAGTTAATCCGTAAAATCGGCTCAGACCACGTTTTCTGGGGTACGGATTATCCGATGTGGGACGCGAAGGAGGAGCTGGAGCGGTTTGCAAAGCTCCCGCTCACCGATGACGAGCGCGAAAATATCTTGTCCCGCAATCTTCTCCGACTTCTCGGAGAAATTTAACCCCTTGACAAATCCCCGAAATGGGAGTATAATATGCTTTGCGAAAAAAATTCGTAAAGAACAAAAGGAAGGCAGAAAAAATGAAGATCAGAAAGATTTTATCAAGCGTATTGGCGGCGGCTCTTTGCGTGACCGCATTTTCGGGCTGTTCCGAGAACGGAACTTCGTCCGGTTCGGGTAATTCGTCCGAGGCTTCCAACGAGTCCTCGGTAGAGACCGCTCCCGAAAGCTCCGAGAGCAGCACCGAGAGCAAGGAGGAAATCCCCGCTCCAGAAACCCTCAATGTGGTAGCGCTTAAAGGTCCGACCGCAATGGGACTTACCAAGCTGATGGATACCAACGAAACCGAGAAGTACGGCTACGAGTTTCAGATAGTAGCGGCTCCCGATGAGGTTACTGCAATGGTTGCAAACGGCTCGGTTGATATTGCCTGTGTTCCCGCAAACCTCGGCAGCGTTCTCTACAACAAGACGGAGGGCAAGGTGCAGGCTATGGGCATCAACACCCTCGGAGTTCTCTATATCTGCGAGAACGGCGACACTGTAAAATCCATAAACGACCTCAAGGGAAAGACCATCTATTCTTCGGGCAAGGGCGCTACTCCCGAATACTCGCTCAACTTCATTCTTGAAAAGAGCGGGCTTATAAACGATGTAACCGTTGAGTGGAAGAGCGAACACACGGAGTGCGTTTCGGCGCTTCTCGCCAATCCGAACAGCGTTGCACTTCTTCCGCAGCCGTTCGTTACCACCGCACAGATGAAGAACGAGGGAATTCGCGTTGCGCTCGACCTTAACGAGGAGTGGGACAACCTTGGCGTTTCAAGCTCTCTGCTTACGGGAATTGTAATCGTCCGCAAGGAAATTGCCGAGCAGTATCCCGAGGCGCTTAATCAGTTCCTCGACCGTTACAAGACCTCTGTTGAATTCGTAAATACAAATATTGACGAGGGAGCAAAGCTGGTTGGCAAGTACGACATCGTTCCCGAGGGCGTTGCAAAGAAAGCAATTCCCGAGTGCAACATCGTATGTATCACGGGAGCGGAAATGAAGACCAAGCTCTCCGGCTATCTTGGAGTGCTGTTCGACAGCAATCCCAAGTCGGTTGGCGGCACGCTGCCCGCTGATGATTTCTACTTCGGCGTATAATCAAACAGAATTCGGGAGTTGGAATAAAATCCAACCCCCGATTTGTACATAACGTTAAGGAGGGACGTATGAAAAGCAGACTGAAAAATACGCTTATCACAATAGCCTGCATATTGTTCTGGCTGCTGCTGTGGCAGCTGCTTGCCATACGTCTTGACAGTAAAATCCTTATCGCCTCGCCGATTGAGGTGGTAAAGCGGCTGTGC
>JBJESC010000291.1:0-9523 GCA_051882615.1 Oscillospiraceae bacterium | reverse complement strand
CTCATTCCTTTCGGACTTCACCACGTTTTCTATATGCCGTTCTGGCAGACGGAGCTTGGCGGCTCGATGATTATAGACGGCAATGTAGTAACGGGCGCACAGAACATCTTCTTCGCGGAGCTTGCTTCCAAATCCACCGAAACGTTCTCCGTATCCGCGACAAGATTTATGTCGGGTAAGTTCCCGTTTATGATTTTCGGACTTCCCGCAGCAGCGTTTGCAATGTACAGAGCGGCTCGTCCCGAGAAGAAAAAGGTAGCGGGAAGCCTGCTGCTGTCGGCGGCACTCACCTCGATGATTACGGGTATCACCGAACCGCTGGAATTCACGTTCCTGTTTGTAGCTCCCGTAATGTACGGCGTACACTGCGTTCTCGCGGGCTTGTCGTATATGCTGATGCACATTCTTAATGTCGGAGTTGGAATGACATTCTCGGGCGGCGCAATCGACCTTACGCTGTTCGGAATTCTTCAGGGCAACGAAAAGACGAATTGGATATGGATAGTGCTTGTAGGACTTGTTTACGCGGTAGTTTATTACTTTGTGTTCTACTTTATGATAACCAAGCTCAACCTGCCCACCCCGGGACGCGAGGCGGACGGCGTTGAAACCAAGCTTTACAGAAGAAGCGACCTCGAACAGTCGAAGAAAGAAAAATCTTCGGAAAACGGCTTTGACGCGGTAAGCGCGCTTATTCTGAAAGGTCTTGGAGGAAAGGACAACCTCTCCGACGTTGACGCTTGTGCAACACGTCTGCGAGTTACGGTTAAAGATCCGAATTTAGTTACCGACAGCCTGCTCAAAGAAAGCGGAGCTTCGGGAGTAATCCACAAGGGAGACGGTGTTCAGGTGGTATACGGTCCCCGCGTATCGGTGATTAAGTCAAACCTGGAGGACTTCATTGCTTCTCCCGCGTCGGATAATCTTGACCTCGCTCCCGAACCCGCTCGTGAGGAAGCACCGAAAGCGGAGAGCGAAAAGTCCGAGGCTTCAGAAAAGGAAATCACGCTCTTCTCACATTTGAACGGTACGATAGTGCCTATCGAGAAAGTGGAGGACGACGTGTTCTCACAGAAAATCCTCGGTGACGGAATAGCAATCGAACCGAGCGAGGGCAAACTTTACTCGCCCTGCAACGGCACGGTTGACAGCATTTTCGACACTATGCACGCGATAAATCTGGTATCGGAGGACGGCGCAGAGGTGCTGCTCCACATCGGCATTGACACCGTAAAGCTTGAGGGTAAGTATTTTGAAGCGCACGTTTCGGACGGACAAAAAGTAAGTAAGGGCGACTTGCTTATCTCGTTCGATATGGAGAAGATTAAGGAAGCGGGCTACAAGCTCACAACTCCTATGATAATCTGCAACTCCGACGATTTCGGAACGCTTGAAGCGCTCTCGGACGGCAAAACAAAGGCAGGCGATAAGCTGCTGAAGCTGGGCTGATAAACAAAAGTAACGTTAAGTACAGAAAGGAAAACGATTATGAAAACATTCAATTACACCATTAAGGACGAGGTAGGAATTCACGCAAGACCTGCAGGACTGCTTGCAAAGAAGGCGAAGGAGTTCGAGAGCGTAATCACAATCGACAAGAACGGCAAAAGCGCCGCCGCAACCAAGCTTATGGCGCTTATGGGACTTGGCGTAAAGTGCGGCGAAACCGTAACGGTTACGGTTGAGGGCGCGGACGAGGAAAAGGCGGCGCAGGAAATGGAGAAGTTCTTCTCTGAAAATCTCTGACGAAAAAAGGGGTGACCGGTATGACGAAATTTGTTGGCAAGGGCGTTTACGGCGCGGTTGCGATAGGCAGAATTTCTCTGTTTCGCAAGAACGACGTTGCGGTTCAGCGCGTTCGCGTAGAGGATACCAAAGCGGAGCTGGCGAGACTTGACGCGGCAAAGACCGCCGCCTCCGAGCAGCTGGGCGCGATTTATGAAAAAGCACTCAGAGAGGTTGGCGAAACCAACGCGGCAATCTTTGAAATTCATCAGATGATGCTGGAGGACGAGGACTACAACGAGTCGATATGCAACATCATCGAGAACCAGCAGGTAAACGCAGAATACGCCGTAGCAGTCACCGCCGACAACTTCGCGGAGATGTTCTCGGCAATGGACGATGCATATATGCAGGCTCGCGCCGCAGATGTAAAGGACATCTCAAACCGCATTATAGCGAACCTCAGCGGAGCGGGAGCGGCTGTGCAGAACACCGATGATAAAATGATAATCTGTGCGGACGACCTCGCTCCCAGCGCAACCGTGTCGCTTGATAAAGACAAGGTTCTCGCGTTCGTAACGGCTCACGGCTCGTCAAATTCCCACACCGCAATCCTCGCGCGGAATATGAATATCCCCGCCGTAATCGGCGTAGGCGATGAGTTCCTTTCCGCAATAAAGGAGGGTGACGAAGCCATTGTGGACGGCTTTACTGGCGAAATATTCGTAAATCCCGATGAAGAAACAAAAGCAAGATTTACAAAGAAGCAATCGGACGACCTCAACAAAAAGCGTTTGTTGCAGGAGCTTAAAGGCAAGGAAAACGTCACCCTTGACGGTACGAAAATCAACATCTTCACGAATATCGGAAGCATTGACAATATCGGCGCGGTACTGCTCAATGACGCGGGCGGCGTAGGACTGTTCCGAAGCGAGTTCCTCTACCTTGAGAACAGCGACTACCCCACCGAGGAACAGCAGTTCTCCGCATACAAGCGCGTTCTGGAGAGTATGGGCGGAAAGAAGGTCATTATCCGCACTCTGGACATCGGAGCGGACAAACAGGCGGATTACTTCAACCTCAAGAAGGAGGACAACCCCGCTCTCGGCTATCGTGCAATCAGAATCTGCCTTACACGTCCGGAGATTTTCAGAACTCAGCTCCGCGCGCTTTACAGAGCGTCCGTGTACGGTTCGCTCGGAATAATGTTCCCGATGATTACAAGCGTTCCCGAGGTTCAAAAAGCGCTTGAAATGTGTGAGCAGGTGAAATCCGAACTGAAAGCGGACGGAATTGAATATTCGGACAAGGTTGAAATCGGAATAATGATAGAAACTCCCGCCGCCGCTATCATCAGCGACAAGCTCGCGCCTATGGTGGACTTTTTCAGCGTGGGAACAAACGACCTCACGCAGTACACCCTCGCCTGTGACCGTCAGAACCCCGAGCTTGAGCAGTTCTGCGACGCTCACCACGAAGCTATTCTCCGACTTATCGAGATAAGCGCACAGAACGCTCACAAGCACGGCGCATGGATAGGAATATGCGGCGAGCTTGCGGCGGACACCTCGCTCACCGAAACATTTCTGCGAATGGGAATTGACGAACTCTCCGTTTCGCCAAGCTTCGTTCTGCCGTTAAGAGATACGGTACGGAATATCGACCTCTCCAAATAAAGACTGTCGATAAAGGCACATCTACTTCGTCAACGACTTGTTGGCAGGCACAAAGCCTAGCCAACAAGCCGTTTCCTCGTATCTGTACCTTTCTCGCCAGCCTGTTTTGGGACTTTTTCGACAAGCTGAAAGAAGTCTGCCGAGCAATCGGCAGACTTCTTGTTTTTTAACACTGTTATTCAAACGGATCCTTGTTGTTTTCCTCAACGTGCATAGGGTAGAGCGCAATGGTGTTGTCAACCCTGTTCACCTGACCGAGAAATACCTCGTCATAGCTCTGAAAGCCCTGCTCGTGAATTTGCTTGTTAAGCCAGGTGAGATTGTTGCCCGTCTGTTTTAGATTGCTTTCGTTTACGTTTCCGTCGAGGATAACATTTATCTGCACTTCCTGCTGTACGGGATTGAGTTCCACATCGTTCGGCACGATAGGACGATACTTTTCCGCGGGAAGTATGCTTATTGAGCCGTTGAATTCAAAAACGGCGGTCTGAATTTGCGACAAGTCAAAGTACCCTTGGGTTCTGCACAGGGTAAGGAAATCCGATAAGTCAATCCTTGCTTTTTTGAAGTTCTTTCGGTATAGCTTCCCCTTGTCGAACAGTATCAAAGGCTTTCCGCTCAGCAGTTTCCGCAGCTTTGTGGACTTGCTTGTCATAAGCGAAACAAGGAAAGCAAATACGGCATAGATAACCATTGCCAGCAGAGAGTGTTCGGGATTTTCAAGCTCGGTAGCAAACTCCGCCGCAATAGAACCGATTGAAATTCCGATAATATAATCAAACATACTCAGCTGGGAAATCTGCTTGTTGCCCATAAGCTTTGTCAGCAGAAACAGGGCGATAAGGCTTGCAACAGACGTTCCCGCAACCTTTAGTAAATCCATTTCAATCCCCCTTTTGAGAATATAATGGCTTAAATCGTGCGGAAATATTCGCCGTTTTTTATTTTGAAGAGGGGACTTGCAAATTGTCCGAGAATATAGTATAATATTACTGACATAATGCTTTGGATTATTTATGCAATTGAGAAAGGACATACTTATGAAAATTACCGATGTTAAAATCAGAAAGATATTCAACCATCCCGATGACAGACTGAGAGCGCTTGTGTCGATTACGCTTGACGATTGCTTTGCGGTTCACGATATAAAGGTAATACAGGGCGATGACAGACTGTTTGCGGCAATGCCCAGCCGCAGGGACGAGAGCGGTAAATTCCGCGACATCGTTCACCCGACAAACCCCGAACTCAGACGCGAGTTCGAGCGCATTATTATCAAGGCTTATCAGGATTACATCAGTCTGTTCAATGATAACAGCGATAGCGAGTGACCTCAATTTAAAGAGGGGAGATGTGGGATGAATTTCTCTGAAAAGATAATAAGCGAATATTCGGGAAAAGCCGATAAGCGCGTTGCATTCGTGTGCAGGCTTATGATTGGATTTATGGTATTGGTTGCCGTATTGAATATTGTCGGAATATTTAAAATAGCTCCTCTCCCGCTATATTTGACGGTTGGAATATCAATTTTCAATTTCTTTCTGCCCACATTGATTTATGATATTCTGAAATTCCGTTCCCGGAAAATCAGATATATAATTCTGGGAATACTGGTTGTTCAGTCGGGACTTCAATATGCAACGCTGTCATATCACACGATAATAATGCTGGTATTCCCGCTTGTAATGGCGTGCCTGTATAATAAGAAAAAGTATGTTGTGTTCACGGCTGCTCTCAGCATACCGATGATTGTTGTTTCGCATCTTGCGGCATTCTGCCTGAAGATTGTCCCCGACGAGCCGCTGGTAACGCTGAAGGGTACCGTTCTGTACGGAATTATCCCGAGAACCATCGAGGTTATGGCGGTAGCAGTGATATGCACTTTCATATCCGATATAATCGAAAAGCTGGTTGACACGCTTGCCAAAAAGAATACCGAGTTGTACGAAGACCAGGAAAACCTGATTTTAGCGCTCTCGCAGATAATTGAAAACAAGTCGGAAAACACGGGTCAGCACGTTCGCCGCGTTTCCGAGTACACTGCGGTATTGTGCAGCAGCCTCGGCTACAACGAGGAGGAGAGCTGGAAGATAAGCCTTGCGGCAATGATGCACGATGTAGGAAAGATTATGATTCCGCTGGAAATCCTTGAAAAGCCCGGCAAATTAACGGACGAGGAGTTCGAGGTTGTTAAGAACCATACGAAATTCGGAAAGAAGATGCTGGAGGGTTCGCCCGGTGAGCTGTTCAGCATATCCACCGAGATAGCGTATCAGCACCACGAGCGCTGGGACGGACACGGCTACATAGGGCTGGAAGGCGAGGCGATTTCTCGCTTTGCTCGGTGTGTTGCGCTGGCGGACGTGTTTGACGCGCTTGTCAGCCGCAGAGCCTACAAACAGCCGTGGGCTCCCGAGAAAGCCTACGATGAAATCGTGTCACAGAGCGGAAAGCACTTCGATCCGGAGGTTGTTGAAGCGTTCAAGCAGAACTTCGACAAGTTCCTTGAAATTATGAAGCGCTATCCCGACTGATAAGAAAAGCTCACAAGCGGTTAAACCGTTCGTGAGCTTCTTTTTTCGGTATAATCAAATCACTCGGCTGCAAGGGCTTTTGCCGTCTCGTAGGGCAGCGGCTTTCCCCATACATATCCCTGAATGAAATCGCAGTTGTTGCAGCGCAGCTTGTCAAGCTGCATTGTGTTTTCTACGCCCTCTGAAATTACCTCGCAGCCCATAATGTGTCCCATAGTGATGATGGCGTTTACGAACTCGCATTTTTGCTTGTCCTGCTCAATATCATCAATAAGACTCTTGTCAAGCTTGAGCAGGTTTACGGGCATCTGCGAAAGGTAGTTGAGCGAAGTGTATCCCGTTCCGAAGTCGTCAAGGGCGATCTTTATTCCCATACTGCGCAGCTCCTTAATGATGCTAACGGTTGTCTTGACGGACTGCACCATACAGTATTCCGTAATTTCAATTTCAAGGTTTTGGGCGGGAAAACCCGTTTGGTCAAGGATTAGTTTTATTTTGTCGGGGAAATCGGGCGAGCTGATACTTCTGGCGGACACATTTATGGAAATCGTAAGTTCGGGATTGCTGCCTGTAACAATGCCCTTGAATTCATTCATAGCTCTGCGGATAACATATTCGTCGATAGAGACGATATGTTTCCCCTTTTCGGCAACGGGAATGAACTCGGCGGGACTTATCACAGTACCATCGGGAAGCTTCATTCTTATCAGCGTTTCAAAGCCGCGCAGCTTCTTGCTGTCAAGCATATACTGAGGCTGATATACAAGGTAGAAGTAGTTGTTTTTCAGGCTTTCCTTAATGAGGTGTTCAAGCTCCATTCGGCGCTTGGCGTTTTCCTCCATACCGGGCTCGAATAAAACGGCATTGGGAGAATTCTTTCTGACGGCTTCTTCCAAAGCCATATCCGCATATTTTATCAGTTCTTCATAATTAACGCTGTCGGCAGGATATGATGATATACCCACGAATACGGAAAGATAGCAATCCGGAATATCGCTCTCCTCCGAAAGAACGATTTTCTCTGCAAGTATCTGTAAAATATGATTTGCGTCCCTTTCAGCGTCCTCGGTGATTTTAAGGATAACAGCAAAATCGGCGCCTCCGCTGCGAACTACAATACCCTTGTCGCCAAAATACCCCTGAAGCAGGTTTGTGACTTTTTTAAGGATAAGGTCGCCATATGTATGACCGAAGCTGTCGTTGAGGAGCTTGAAGTTGCCGATTTCAAGGCAAATAAGGTGAAAAGGCTTTTCGTCCTCGATAAGAGAAATCAATTGTTGATACAATCCGCGGCGGTTCGTAAGTCCCGTGACTATATCGGTCACTGCGTTTTTTTCTTGCTTTGCGAATATTGCACCGAGCCAGGCGATTGTCACCATATAGAAAATCATATTGAACAGACCGGCGATGGGGAAATTTATCTTGCTGAAAATAATCACACGAACAATATTTAAAATTGAAAAGCCGAGGAGCACCATTGAAGTAATGATACCCTTCTTTTTGTTGGTTCTGACAAGGTAAAGGCAGGAGGCATACTGGAAAGAGGAACATACTCCGCTTAAAAACGACAGTTCTCCTTTGCCAAATACGCCTGATAATATCTGGAACGTAAAGAATAAGATTATTCCCGCTATGTACTTTATCAGCGCTTTGGTTTTTTGTTTAATCTCTACGGACATATTATCACCTCCCGAACACGGAATAACAGAGCGTCGTACTTATACTCTGTATATTGTATCATATTTCCATAGAATTTTCAATATGCCAAAACAACTTTTGTGCAAAACGCCCAATTATATAACGTGTGTGAAAAACGAAAGCCTGCAAAGCAACCTAATGCTCAGCAGGCTCTTGTGAAGAACGTTTGGCTATATTAACTGTTTCGGACTGCTGCCCGAGAACGTTGGGAAAGAAGAGGATATTCCTATATTACGTTAATGAACGCGCAAAGGCAGCTTTAAGAGCTTCCCGCGGTATGTCCTGCTTCGGACTTATCTGCATCATACCCTTAGGCGTGAATTTGTACTTGCCGAGGGCGGCTTGATGTTCCCCCAGACCGACAGCTTCGATATTGATGTGATCCTTGAACGGAATAAGCCGTACAAACCTGTCGCCAACATAGTAGCTCGGCAGCTTTGCCCACATCTTCTCCTCAACGCTTTCGGTGGAACATTCAAAAATCAGCCTTCTCAGTTCGCCGAACAGGTCCTGAATATTTGTCGGATATTTTTCGAGATACACAGTGATTTCCTTGTTCATACAATCCTCCCGCATTCGGTTATACCTTGCATACCATCTGCAGGTCAAACGGCTCGGCTTCGGCTATTTCCTTAATCGGGGAGTCCGTAAGCTCTGCGCCCATTGCTCTGTAAAACGCAATCGTCTCCTCCGAAGAACACGCCGATATGTATAAAGCGGCGGCTCCGGATTTCCTAGCCGCTTCCTTGCCCGCCTCAAAGAGTGCTTTTCCTATGCCTTTTCTTCTGAATTCAGCCGAAACCTGCATTAAATCCAAAATCATATACGAATTCACCGGTTCCTTTTTCAGACCGATAAATCCCGCTAATTTGTCGTTTTCAAACGCAAGGTAGGTGATAAAGTCGCTTTTGCTGATGACCTCAGCCACGGAGCGTTTCTTTTTCAAGTCCCAGTCCTCGGTGTATTCGCAGTTGACAAGAACATACTCGCCGTTCTTCTTGCGGTATACTCTTTTAACGTCCTGTTTTCTTTGATAATCGTCCAATGAGTTGGGGTTGAAGTTGTCTGCCGTCAGTAATTCAATTCTAATCAAGCTTATTCTCCTTAAAACTTATTCCGAGTATTCGGCTATATAGGGAAGAGTTCTGTAATATTCGCCGAAGTCAAGCCCGTATCCGATTACGAACTTATCGGGAATAGTGAAGAGCGAATAGTCCGCATTGAAATCCACCACTCTGCGCTCGGGCTTGTCCAGCAGAGTTACTACGCGCAGCGAGAGGGGATTGCGGCTCCTTAGGATTTTCGCCACCTCGCTGAGCGTTCTCCCCGTGTCGATAATGTCCTCAACGATAACGACGTGGTACTTGCTTATGTCCTGCGTTAAATCCAGCGTAATCTGAACGTTTCCCGAGGACTCGGTAGACTCAAAGTAGCTTTTCGCCGCCATAAAGCCTATCTCGCAGGGAACGGTTACGGCGCGGCAGAGGTCTGCCATAAAGACGAACGCTCCCTTGAGTATGCTTACAAGGAGTATAGGGGAGCCGTCGTATATCGAATCAATCATCTCTCCCGCCTTTTTGATTTCCTCGTCAATTTCTTCCTTTGAGATAAGTACGCCCTTGATGTGCTTTTCATACTCCGATTTGCTTTTAAACTCCATTGTCCCTGCCTCCCAAATAATAAGTTGAACCTATTATAACATATTTTCGGGGAAAAAGCAATATCTTCCCGAGAAATCCCGTATTACAGATGTTGATTTTTCGGGAATTATGTGATATAATCAAAGGAGTATATCCCGTTTTTATCGAAAAAACGAAATGAATGGAGAGAAAGAATGAAAAAGCATCTTGGCAAAATCATTGTTGCAGCCTTTATTCTTGCGTTTCTGGA
>JBJESC010000290.1:0-2407 GCA_051882615.1 Oscillospiraceae bacterium | reverse complement strand
AGCATTTTTAAGCTGGGTTTCATTCTTGGCTATGGACTCGGCAAGCCGTTCCGGTTCGTTTTCCAGCTTTTGAAGAAGATTATCCAGCTTAGTGATAGCACCAGTACCGCTGTTTGCGTAGTCATTGCGGTAGCTGTTCTTTCCTTTCAAGACAAGGTGCATGGTAAGAGCGTCGGCACGTCTTATGCCAATCTCAAAACCATGATACTTACCGAAAAGCAGGAGTTCGTGTTCAGATGCCTCATTTGTTCCCATATAGGCTTGCACCTGCGCCTCAATCATTTCGGCAGCCTTTTCTTTTTCAGTATAAGTTTTTCCGTTTATTTCAATAACAAAGCTGTCCTCAACAAACGGGTGCTGCTGAAAAGTCTGAATGTCTGCCAAAGCATTGTCACGCTGCCGGGTAAGGTTCTCTATCATTGTTGGATACATTTTTGTGATGTCCGTTTCCAAGCGCTTATGCTCTGATAGATAATCGGATTGCAGCAGCATAAGACGCGCTACCTCGTTATCAACGGTCAATTTTTCGGCTATCAGAGGATTGTCGGTGGTCGCGGCTTTCATCTCGGCAAAGGTGAGAGCTGTTTCGTCGATGTCCTCGCAGCTACGGGATACAGGCTTTCCGGACAGTACCTTTGACGCTATCTCCTGCTTTTTCTCAAGGAGCTGCCAGCGATATGTATCAAAAGTACCCTTTGTAGCGTAATAAAAGACGTGTACCTCATCAAGTTCGTTTCCTTGACGAATACCGCGCCCGTTGCGCTGCTCGATGTCCGACGGACGGTAGGGCGCGTCAAGGTGGTGCATGGCAACAAGGTGTTTCTGGATATTCACACCCGTACCGAGCTTTCCGGTTGATCCGATAATTACTCGCACCTGCGCTTGATTAACCTTATCAAACAATTCAATACGCTGACGGTCATTGTGTGCGTCGTGGACAAAAGCTATCTCGTCCTCGGAATATCTGCCGCTTGCGACGAGCTTTGCCTTGATGTCCTCATAAACAGTAAATGTACCGTCATATTTTGGGGTGTTCGTGTCGCAAAACACAACCTGTGCCGTACCCGGATTGCTTTCGTCTATATCAAGTATGTTCCTTACACAGTTGTTTACCTTGCTGCCCTCATAGTCCTCAGCTGCGGGATTGAGTATCCGTCCGTCCAGCGCAACTTTGGTCATAAAGGTACAGATGGCTAACATATTATCTTCTTCCGGCTTTACCTCCTTGTTTTCGATTTTCCTTGCCCGTTCCATGCCTTCGTCACGCTGTTCCTCCTGCGCGGGGGACGGCTCGCAAATAACGAGCTGCGGTTTTCCACCGGCGACACCCGGCAGTTTGAGGTCAAGGTCGGCGGTCTTAACGATGTCTGTGACCTCACCGAACAGGTTACAGAGTTCCGGCAGATTTACAAAGTTCGCAAATCTTGTTCTCATGCGAAAACCCGTTCCGGAGGGCTTAACCTCCATAGTCTGTGTGATATTGCCGAAAACACTCGCCCAGTTATCGAAATATTCGATGCCGAGCTGTTGGAGAGTGCGGTACTGCAAAAGGTATTGCCAGACGAACATTTCCGATATAGCGTTGCTTATCGGAGTACCCGTCATAAGGCACACACCGCCGCCGTTGTTTATTTCCTGCATATATCTTATTTTCAGTTCAAGGTCGAACGCTCGCTGAGAATTGGAGTTCGTGTTTATGCCGGCAACATTCGTCATCTTGGAAAACAGAGCAAGATTTTTGTAGTTGTGAGCCTCATCTATGATGAGATAGTCGCAGCCTAAATCTTCAAATGAAATGAAATCATCTTTTTTTGCCGCGGCGCGAAGCTTTTCAATCTTTGTCTGTAATGAAAAGCGCATACTTTCCAACCGCTTTATAGAAAGACGTTCGCCTTTATCGGCTTTCATCATTTCAATGGTTTGGGTAAGTTCTTCAATGCGCCTGTCAAAGTATTCCTCCTGCCGTTCCAGTGACATAGGCATTTTCTCAAACTGACTCTGCGAAACAATTATCGCGTCAAAGTCGTTTGAGGAAATCTTGGCGAGAAATCTGCGTCGGCTGAGTTTCTGAAAATCTTTTTCAGTAGCCACAAGGATATTTGCTGAAGGAAAAAATCGCTGAAATTCCTCGCCAAACTGTCCTATAACAGCGTTCGGAACAACGAAAAGCGGCTTTGTTATAGCACCTATGCTTTTGAGGTACATTCCCAGACCTGCGGACGCTGCTGTTTTTCCCGCGCCTACTTCATGTGCCATTAGTCCGCCGCCTGTCGCGGCAAACCGCGCGATAACGTCTTTCTGGTGGGGGCGCAGAGTAACACCGGCAGCCATACCCGGAATATCTATATAGCTGCCGTCATAATGCCGTGGGGTAATATTGTTAAAACGGTCATTGTAGATATTCTCA
>JBJESC010000289.1:0-2414 GCA_051882615.1 Oscillospiraceae bacterium | reverse complement strand
ATTAAGGTTCTGCGCTGTGATAACAACATCTCCGAACGGAGCATATACCAAACCGTTAAGGTTTACATTTGTGCTGTCAATGACAATATCTCCGTACTTTGAGTAAATCACGGAGTCGTTTGTATTCTTAACCTCGCCGTTCAAAGAAACATCTTCAAATGCTTTCAAAGCAGTATTGATGTTGATGTTTCCTGTTAATTCAGCCTCGCCGAAAACCTCGGTGGGCGTGTTTATGTTGATATTAAGCTCATCAAGAACATAGTCCTCGGTATGTTCCTCAACATTGTTTCCGGAAAAATATTTGGTGTCAATCTTGTCAAAGATATAAATCATATCCTGACCTACATTCTCGGTTTTGGTGCCGTTTACATTTATGTTGCCGCCGGTTACGATTGTGCCGTTCGTGCAGACGTTACCGTTCACGCAGAAATTTCCTGCGGTTGTTGTAATTGCGCCCTCGGATTCCGAAGCCGCAAAGAGAGTGTAAGGAAATGCGGCAGCTTCTTCCGCTGACGCCGTAACCGATGAAATCATCGAAACGGACATAGCAGCCGCAAGCGTGGCAGAGATTATCCTGTTGATGTTTTCTCATTTGTTACCTCCGTTATTTTTGCAGAACTTCTTCATCGTTTCAGGAACTTCGGGCTGGTGAAACCAGCATACACAGGCACTCTGTGCCGAAAACGCTCCAAGAGCCAGCACAAATGCCATAAGCATTTTGCAGGCATTAGTAAGGATTTTTTTAGTCTGTGTCATAATTCATATCAACCTTTCATATAATATTGCCTTATTTTCGGATAAGGCTTATGTATATTTTTGTACAAAAACAATGAAAAGTCAATATAAAATGTTTATTCCGCAGGTTTTCTTGTCTATTCGGCATTGACTTGCGGAATAAACATAAAAACTTGCGGAATAAGCAAAGGGTATTGATTTCTTTCTCATACTATGCTATTCTTTTAATGGAGGGATAGATTATGATAAAGAGGCTTTCGGAGAAAATTGCATATAAAATGAGCTGTGAGGGAATAATTCAGTCCGAGGATATAGCTGCATATTCATACAGCATTGAAATCACGCTGGCTACAACAATAAATTTCATCTCAATAGCAGTGATTGCAATTTTATTCGGTCGTTTTGCTGAGATGATTATGTTTGTGATAGGTTTTGTACCGCTCAGAATGCTAAAGGGCGGATATCACGCAGATACTCATTTAGGCTGCGTTTTGATACTAATTGTGTGTGCAACATTGCTAATGCTCTTGATTAAGTTTGAGTTGTGGTTTTATTCAATACCAATCCTTATTGCCGCCACAATATACCTATTTATTTCGCAAGGCAAAAATTCCAACCAACTAATTACTGAAAAAAAGCAGAAAAAGTTCGATATGACAGCGAGAGTTATTATTGCATTGTATGCGGTTTTCTGCGTGATTGTCGCACTGATTTGGGGATTTACTACGATAATTTTCGCTTTACTGTATGGGGTTGGCATTGCGGGAATATCTTTGTTTGTAAGCAAGCATATTCGTAAACAAATTACAGAATAAGATGATGATTTATAATAAAAAACAAGGCGTTGGTTCAACCCCAACGCCTTGTCTTTGTTCCTGCCGCTTGCTCCGACAGCCGATTGACTGCTCGGAGTAGGCGGTTTTTCTTTCCACTCTGCAATCACTCGTACTGCTTATTGTACTCATCAAAATACTTCGAACTCGACCTTGTATTCTCTGTCACCTGATTAAGCATGAACTGCATATAAGCTGCAATGAGTATCTCGTCCTTCTTCGCATCACCCGTATGGATAATCTCCGCCCATTCGTCTTGAGTAAGCTCAACCTTGTCAAAGTATAAGAACAACGCACCGAGAATACTCTCCGCAAGCTCGCCATCGCTATTCTCCTCGTGGCAGAAGAAGGCGTAGTCCTGCTTGAGTTCGGCGAACAGGTGATTGATTATGGATAGCTTGCCATAGTCCCTGTTCTTGACAAGCTCGGCTAAATACTCAACGGCAGTGTCGGATAAGCCCGTGAAGTCGCAGATTGTTTTCATCTTGCCACGAATAGCGGTCGTGTTCGTCTTGCCGATAAGGTAGTCCGCCGATACATTCAACACGTCGGCAATCCTTGAGAGAATTTCAATATCGGGCATACGGTTATTGTTCTCGTAGTAACCGACCGTGCTTTTAGAAATCCCGACTGCCGCGGCGAACTGCTCAATCGTGTAGCCATTTACTTTTCGTAATTCTTTCAGCCGTTTTCCGAATACCTCAACACAGGTGTTTTTGCTCTCCATAACGCCAAATTTTCTCCTCTTTAGAATGTAAAAAGACTATATTTGTGGAATTAAAGAAAATATTCCACAAATGCCTTGACAACGTGATTTTGAAATGCTATAATCAGTATCACAACCAC
>JBJESC010000288.1:0-2415 GCA_051882615.1 Oscillospiraceae bacterium | reverse complement strand
TATCTTTACATTAATTCTCGAAAATCCGTTTTTAAGGTGAACGAAATCGGTTTCTATCCCTTTTTCCCTTACACCGTTTTCAATAGCCTCCCCCGTAAATCCTGCGACAAAGCCGAGCGCCTTTGACGGAATTCCAAGTTCCTTAAGCACCAGCGAGACGTTTATTCCCTTTCCTCCGTAATAGATTTCCTCGGAGGTGGAGCGGTTGACGCTCCCCTTTTTCATCTCGTCCGTAAACATAACATAATCAATCGCGGGATTGAATGTTACGGTATAGACCATTTAAATCACCTCGTGTTGGTTGTTTTTGATGTTATTATAATACAACCCTATTTCAAAATCAAGCGTTTTCTTTCATAAAACGCCATTTTCGTTCATTCCAACATTATTTGCATAAGCAATTTGTTGATTATCACAATTTCTTTTGAGCTTCAAAATACTTACTATTTCAAGGATATATGTTGCTCGGTTGTTCATCTCTCTTCTATATTACGAATTAGTTTGTTCCATTTAAACAAAAATCAACCCTTTCCACAACAGACAGAAAAACCTCTAAAAAATACTTTTATGCACAAGGGAGAATTTTTTCGATTTATATTGACATCTTCTTCCAAGATAATTACAATATAAAAAAAAGGCGCAAAGCGTCAACGGGTAATTCAAAAGGAGGACAAGATGAACAGCAATTATATGATTGAATTCGGAAAAACAGTTCGCAAATCCAGAACAGAACTCGGTATTACTCAGGAAGAACTCGCCGAGCTGGTAAACTCCTGCTGTATTACCATTCGGAAAATCGAGCAGGGCAAGGGCAACGCAAGCTGGAAGCTATGCACAATGCTGTGCATAGTCCTGAACATCGACCTTGACTTTCTTAATCGGAAATACATTTCACCATACCTTAACGAGCGTATCAGAGAAACTCAAATCGAAGTTTTCATCAATTCCGATGAAGATTAAGAAACACCGCTCCCCAATAGAATTTGGGGAGTTTCCTGTTATATAAGTATTCCGTTGCAATGGTCTATTTCGTGCTGAATAATCTGAGCCGTCCAGCCCGAAAAGGTTTTAATCCGCTCCTGAAAAAGCGTATTCTGAAATTTAACCTTAATATTCTTGTAACGCTTGGTCTTTCTGGTTCCGCTTAACGAGAGGCAGCCCTCCTCGGCTTCAAAAGCGCCCGAACACTTTATTATCTCAGGATTGAGCATAACGAAAAACTGCCCGTTATCGTTTACCGCAATAATCCTTTTCGAAACGCCTATCATATTCGCCGCCATTCCCACGCAATCAGCTGTGTGGGCTTTCAGAGTTTCCAACAGATCGGCGGCAGTCTGCAAATCCTCCTCGCAGGCGGGTGTGGATTTCATTTGCAGAAAAAACGTATCGTGAACTATCTCTTTTATCATAATGTATTCTCCTTAATCTGTAATACTTCCCAATAGTACTTTCGCTCCGACTGCGGGAAATCGTCGAGAACTCCGTGCTCGGGATCATAGAAAACGCCCTGTGCATACAGCGACCAATGCCAGCACCGCGGGGTTTCCAGACTGAGCAGAGCGCATTTCGGAAGGTCGCTCTTGGAAAAAGCTTGCTTCCGCTCGGAGGAAAGGCTCAGTCCGTGCTCGGTAAGATACCGCTTCATCTCCCGAAGCGTGGTTTCCCTATAATTGTTCAATTCCCCGCAGACCTGCTCGGCAGTATTCCCGCACAGCATTGCAAGCACCGCCTGTCCGCACTGCAAATCGGTAGGCTCGTGTATATATTCGATATTCATTTCCGCACTCCCGTTGTATTATTTTTTTATTATAGCACGTTGCCGCATTATTGTCAACACAACTCTTGACAACCGCCATGAAAAGTGGTAAAATATTTCTCGGTGTTCCGATTGAACTTCCACCTTGATTATTCGTGAGGCTGCTATGGTTAAAGATATGACTAAGGGTGCGGTAGCACCTATTTTATTGAAATACTCGCTCCCGCTGCTGGTAAGCGTCATCTTTCAGCAGTTATACAGCATTGCGGACAGCGTTATCGCAGGACAATTCATAAACAAGGACGCGCTTGCAGCGATAGGTGCTTCCTACCCGATTACAATGATATTCCTCGCCATCGGAATAGGTATGAACATCGGCTGCTCGGTGGTTATTTCAACGCTTTTCGGGGCAAAGGACTACAAGGGTATGAAAACCGCGGTGTTCACCTCGGTTATTTCTACGTTTGTTCTGGCGGCTGTGCTCACCGTTGCGGGAGTATTCACGAGCCGACTGTTTCTGGAGCTGCTGAAAACAGACGCTATTATTATCGGTGAAGCGCAGAAATATCTCAACATATTCACCTTTGGACTGATATTCCTGTTTATGTACAATATCTGCACGGGAATTTTCTCGGCGCTGGGCGACAGCAGTACTCCCC
>JBJESC010000287.1:0-2418 GCA_051882615.1 Oscillospiraceae bacterium | reverse complement strand
GTCCCTCTGAAATTCTTGATATTATTCTCAGCCCGTTGATGGCGGCAGAGTGGTATGAGAACAATCAGCGTGCAGCTCGCTCTGCGCCTGCTCAGACAGAGATGCCCGAGAATAACGGCATTTCCGAAACAGCTGAAAATGTTGAGCTTGAAGAGTCCATTGAGGTTCAGCCTACTGATGCAAAGAGTGCGCTTCCTGTTGGTGATAAGCCCAGAAAGCCTGCTCAGCAGAAAGGTCCTGCGATGACTCCGCGTCATCCCGCTCCCGAGGGCGTAAAGCCCCGTATGGCAACAGAGCCTATCAGTAGTCCGGACTTCAAGATGAACTAAATAAGACATATTCAGATAAATATGTCAGAGAATGATTGGAAAGGAATGGTAATTTTTGGGTAAACTGCACTCAATCCACCTGCCGCATTTCAGCGGCTCCGCGGAGCAGTCAACGAGGAAAATCCCCGCACCCGAAGAGGTAGCGATTAGTATGCTCCAGCACATAGGCGCGCCCTGTGAGCCTTGTGTTGCTGTGGGCGACAACGTAAAAATTGGTCAGAAGATAGGCGATACGGAAGCTTTCATGTCCGCGCCTGTCCATGCCTCTGTAAGCGGCGTTGTCAAGGAAATCAAGGACGTTATGAACGTCGGGGGAAGATATTGCAAGACGGTTGTCATAACGAACGATAATAAGAATGAAATGTTCGAGGGAATTACTCCGCCTAAGGCTGATACCCGCGAAGAATTCATCAAGGCGGTTCGTGAGAGCGGAGCTGTCGGACTTGGCGGAGCGGGCTTCCCGACTCACGTTAAGCTCGCGTATGACAGAAACAAGGTGACTATCGACTACCTGCTGCTTAACGGCGCAGAGTGCGAGCCGTATATCACAAGCGACTATCGCGAGCTGATGGAGAACACCGATAATGTTCTTGCGGGAATTGACCTTGTAATGACAAAGCTTGAAATTCCGAATGCAATTATCGGAATTGAAGCCGATAAGCCCAAGGCGATTGAAAATCTGTCGAAGATAGCAGCTGTGCGTTACCCCAATATTAAGGTTCACAAGCTGCCCTCTGCGTACCCTCAGGGCGCAGAGAAGGTGTTGGTTCATACCCTGACCGGAAGAATTGTGGAAGAAGGCAAGCTGCCGTCCGATGTGGGCTGTATGGTAATGAACGTTTCTACTGCGGGATTTATTTACAGCTACATAAAGACAGGAGTTCCGCTTGTTACAAGAAGAATTACGCTTGACGGAAACATTGTTAATTCTCCCGCGAACTTCTTTGTTCCGATTGGAACTATGCTTCACAGCGTAATGGGATTTGCAGATGTGCGCCGTCAGCCCGACAGAATTGTTATGGGCGGACCTATGATGGGTGCGTGTGCGTTTGACCCCGATACTCCTTTGGGTAAAACAAACAACGCGGTATTGCTGTTCGGCGATACCCCTGTGCCCAAGACAACCGCGTGCATTCGCTGCGGACGCTGCGTAAGAGCGTGCGCGGTAAATCTCCGCCCTACGGAATTGGAGAGTGCGTATGACGCGCGTGACGCTGCTGCTCTGGACGAATTGAAGGTAAATCTCTGTATGAACTGCGGTGCTTGCAGCTTCGTCTGTCCCGCAAAGAGACCGCTTGCTGAGAAAAATCAGCTTGCAAAGGATTTCCTGCGCCAGACCAAGGCAAAACAACAAGGAAAGTGAGGTGCGAGGATGAATAAACTTTTTGTTGAAGCTTCTCCGCACATCAGAAGCGCGTGGACAACTCAGAAGGTAATGCTTAACGTCATTATTGCTTTGTGTCCTGCGCTGGTTGCTTCTGTGGTTATTTTCGGACTAAAGGCGCTGCTGCTGACGGTTATCTGCTGTACGGCTTGCGTTCTGTTTGAGTTCCTCTTTGATAAGATTACAAAGCGTGACAATACCATAAGCGATTTGTCCGCTGTTGTAACGGGAATGCTTCTTGCATTCAATCTGCCTGTTGACCTGCCGATTTATATGGCGGTTATCGGCTGCTTTATCGCGATTGTAATTGTAAAATGCCTGTTCGGCGGAATTGGTCAGAACTTCGCAAATCCCGCGATTACCGCAAGAATTGCGCTTATGCTGTCCTTTACGGCTGCTATGACCAAGTGGACTGCGCCGCTCTCCGCAAAGGGAGTTGACGCGGTTGTAAGTGCTACTCCGCTCGTTTCCGCAAGCCAGCTGGTAAGCGGCGACGCTGCTGCTGTGGCTGCGGCAAAGGCTGAGCTTCCGAGCCTGCTTGATATGTTCCTCGGAGTTCGTGCGGGCTGCATTGGCGAGACCTGCATTCTGGCGCTCCTCATCGGTGGAATTTATCTGATGTGTATGGGACTTATTCGCCCCACCACTCCTCTGTGCTTTATCGGCACGGTTGCGGTTCTTTCATTCCTTTACGGTGGCTGCGAC
>JBJESC010000286.1:0-2435 GCA_051882615.1 Oscillospiraceae bacterium | reverse complement strand
ATTGAATTAACAAGAAATATATCAAAACAGGTCAATCCAATGCAGATGATAGGCAAAAGCTTATCCACCTGCTTGAAATAATTAGCCAGATATTTTAAACATTTTTTCATCGTACACCCAAATACTACCAAGAAGAGTTATACTGCCACATATACTATTATATAACTTTTTTCGGCTGTTTGCAATAGGAAATTTTTTTTCTTCCGAGAAAATCATAAATTCCGCTGAAAAATATAAAAAGCCGAAGTTTGTTTAAAAAACTTCGGCTTTTTGACCAAGTTATTCTATGCCGGTGGTTATATCATTTTCGAGATATGATTTATCTTACGGGACGGTTCATAACCATTTTCTTGATGAACTCCGTAGTGTGAAGCGGTCTGCCGTTGATAATACCCTGAACAAGGTCTGCGTTGAATGACGAGGCGTTTCTGAGGTCGTCCGCGTTGTCTACTCCGTTTACGCAGACGAGGATATTCTTTTCGTGAGCGCGCTCGACAAGCGATTTCACGAAGGCTTCCGAAACAGGGTCGTTGGACAGGCGGCTGCACTTGAGCTTGATGATTTTGACATCGGGGTTTTCAAGCGGAGCGTCAGTGAAGAAGTTTCCGTCAGCGTCATCGGCAATAATTGTCATTCCAAGAGCTGCAAGCTGCTTGAGATTGCGGTTTGCGAGCGCTCCGTTGGAGCCCGAAACATATACGCTTAACGCATCCGGCGGGAGAGAGTATTCAAGAAGCGCTCTTCTTACCGCCATAACACTTTCGTCCATTGCGAGAATATTGTCCGGCGGTGAGAAGGTAACGAAAAACTTCGGAAGTCCGCATTCCCGTACTGCCGAACAGAATTCACAAATTCGTTCCAGCACGAACGTATAGATTTCCAGAGACAGCCCCATTCTGTCAATGATGGGAAGAAAGCGGTCGCGCGGGATAATCATATCGCCGTCTCCCCAGAACAAATGAGCCTCGCAGCAAACCAAGGTGCCTGTTACAGCGTCTACTATCGGCGTATAGAGGAAGTAGAAGTTGCTGAAATCATTTTCAGCCGACTCGGAAATAAGCTGCTTGATATGCAGATTGTCGTTCAGCTTTTCTTCAAGGTCAATGGAGTAGTTTACAACATCATGCACATTGCGGTCCTTTGCCAGACGCAGGGTGCGTGTTGCTGCGTGTACGCATTCCTGAACGTTGTCAACGTGTTCGGGGAACATAGTAAGTCCCGTGAAAACGTCAATTTTGTTTTCCGTGTCGTTTAGGAACCACGGTGAGCGGAATTTTGTCAGAATACTCTGAGCCAGCGCTGTTGCGCTTTGCTTTGTTGCATACAGAACCAAAACAAACAGAATGTCATTCGAGAACTGATAAACAGTTTTATTACCCGCGGTGGGAATTGCGGAAATATACTCGGCAATGCTGCTTAAAATCTGCTCTGCATAGCGCGCGTTGTAGATTTCCGAGAGCTTTTTAAAGTTTGATATTTCCACGGAAATAACCGCGCCGCTCTGTTGGTTTTTCAAGGCTTCCGCAAAATCGCGCTCAAAGGCGCTTCTGTTGGGAATACCCGTGTTGGGTGTGAAGTACGCAAGCCGCAGGAGATGCTCTCTTGACGCCGCAAGCTCGTTCTCCATAAATATACGGTAGATAACGGTTGACAAAATCTGAGTAACGCTTTTGATGATTTTCAGGTCGCGGTTAGACCAGTTCTTGTCTGTGTCGCCGGAAATAAACATCAGAATTCCACGGTTTTTTCCGTTTTCGTAGACGCGGGACAAAGCACAGCTTCTGAATGCACCGTTGTGGATAACTTCATCCTCTTTCATACACAAAACCGCGTTGTATTCCAACTCTTTGTCAATGTAACTGCTGATAGATACAGTGGACGACAGGGGAATAATTTCTCCGTTATCGCCGCATTGGAACAGCTTGACGGGGTGGGTTCGGTCATCGAAGAAGAGTATTTCGTCAAGTGAGAAATATTCCTTGATAAGCGAAATGACATCACCGAACGCAGCCGCGCTGCTTGTGCACTGCAAAATCATCGAATATATATTCGTTACAAGAATCTGATCCTCGAAATTCTGACCGAGCAGTTTATTGGCGTTGCGGGAGTTTTCCATCTCCTCATAAATCATAATATACGAGTTGGCGATTTCCGATACCGTCTGCACCATAGTATCAAGAAGCGGTGCGGCTTTATTGACGTTTTCAATTGACTCGCTGGCAATCATCCAGGTTCCCGCTGTCTGGTGCTTTATCCGGATATTTTTCTTGCGCTGGTAGCTTATTTTATTGAGGTTGAGCTTTTTATCCTGCCCGAGAGCGGTTGCTATCACCTCTCCGTTCTCGTCAACAATTGAGGAGAAGAGTCCGTCAATAGAAGAGAACGGCTGCTGAATACGTTCGAGATAGTCCAGTCCCAGAATATCTAGGAGCTTT
>JBJESC010000285.1:0-2446 GCA_051882615.1 Oscillospiraceae bacterium | reverse complement strand
ATTTACTGGAACATTCTCAACCGCGAGCGCAGAGGCGACTTCCTCGGCGGCACTGTTCAGGTAATCCCTCACGTTACCAACGAAATCAAGAGCCGCGTTTATCGTGCGGCAAACAGCAGCGCAGAGCCCGTTGACGTGGTTATCACCGAAATCGGCGGCACTGTCGGCGATATTGAATCCACTCCGTTCCTGGAGGCTATCCGTCAGGTAAGCAGCGAAAAGGGACGCGAAAACGTTCTGTATATCCACCTAACGCTTCTGCCCTTTATTTCGGGTTCAAACGAGCTTAAAACAAAGCCCACTCAGCACTCGGTCAAGGAGCTGCTGTCGCTGGGTATTCAGCCGAATATCCTCGTACTCAGAAGCGAGATGGAAGTTCCCGACGAGATGAAGGAGAAAATCGCTCTGTTCTGCAACGTTCGCAAGGAGGACGTAATCCAGAACCTCACGGCTTCCTCCCTTTACGCCGTTCCGCTTATGCTGGAGCAGGAGGGACTTGCTCACTCCGCTTGCTACCACCTCGGTCTGGAGGACAGAAAGCCCGACCTCACCGAATGGGAGAATATGGTTCACCGTCAGGAGAACGCTGCAAAGCCGCTCACAATCGGTCTTGTCGGAAAGTATGTCGCTCTGCCCGACGCATACATCTCCGTTATGGAGAGTATCCGCCACGCAAGCGCGTTCAACGGCTGCAAGGTTGACATCAAGCTGATTGACTCCGAGGTTATCACCCGCGAAAACGCCGCTGAAATGCTTAAGGACTGCGATGGAATCTGCGTTCCCGGCGGCTTCGGTGACAGAGGAATCGAGGGTAAGATTGAGGCGGTTCGCTACTGCCGCGAGAACAAGGTTCCGTATCTCGGACTGTGTCTCGGTATGCAGATGGCGGTTATCGAGTTTGCTCGCAATGTTGCGGGACTTGACGGAGCAAGCTCTGCGGAATTCGGCGAGCACGAATATGACGTAATCGACATTATGCCCGACCAGAAGGGCGTTGAAATGGGCGGAACAATGCGTCTCGGTCTGTATCCCTGCAAGCTCAGCGACGGCAGCATTTCGAGAAGCGTTTACGCTGATGAGCTGGTTTACGAACGCCACCGTCACCGCTACGAGTTCAACAACATCTACCGTGAACAGTTTACCGAAAAGGGACTTGTATTCGCGGGACTTTCTCCCGACGGAAAGCTTGTGGAAATTGTCGAGCTTCCCAAGGACAAGCACCCGTTCTTCGTGGGCGTTCAGTTCCACCCCGAATTCAAATCACGTCCCAACAGACCGCACCGGCTGTTCCTGGAATTTATCAAGGTTTCAAGCGAGTTAAAGTAATAACATAAATCGGGCTCTTAATTGAGCCTGATTTTGTACAGGAGATTAAATTATGGGAAATTCCTTCTATGACAACCGCGAGCTTTCGTGGCTTAAATTCAACGAACGTGTACTTGAAGAAGCACAGGACGAGAGCACTCCCCTGTTTGAAAGGCTTCGGTTCGTTCAGATTTTCTGCTCCAATCTTGACGAGTTTTTTATGATAAGAGTGGGCAGTCTCCACGATAAGCTGCTCTACGATCCCAAGGACCGTGAGAACAAAACGAATATGAACGCCAAGGAGCAGCTTTCCGCAATCGCGGATAAGGTGTCCGAGCTTCTGCCCGTCAAGGACGAAACCTACTCCGAAATAATGAAAGGTCTTGCGGACTTCGGAGTGGAATATGTTGACGGAAACTCGCTTACTCCCGAGGAGGACGCTTTCCTGAAAGCATACTTCAACCGCGAAATCCGCCCGCTTCTCTTTACGGGAATTGTGGACAAGAAGCACCCCGTGCCTTTCCTCCGCAGCGGAGCAATCTATATCGGCTGCAAAATACGTAAGAAAGGCGAGAACGGAAAGGCAACGCTTGCTATTCTCCCCGCTTCGGAAAATCTGCCCCACATTGTATTCCTCCCCGACTTCAAGAACCACACGGGAAAGACCTCGGGGCGCTTTGTGCTGATTGAGGAGATTATTTTCCGCTATGCAAAGCACGTTTGGGACAATTTCGACATTATCTCCAAGTGCATTTTCCGCGTAACGAGAAACGCCGATATACCGATTGACGAGGGACTGTATGACCACGACGTGGACTTCCGCGATGTAATGACGAAAATGGTGAAGAAGCGCAAAAAGCTCAGCCCCGTTCGTCTGGAATTCCAGAGCACGTCTATGAGCAGCGCGAACTTCCCCGACCTTATGTCCACTATCGCCAAAATTCTGGATATACGCCAGAACTATGTGTTCGTGCAGAAGTCGCCGCTGTCGATGGGCTTCATCTCCGATGTGGAGAAGTGTCTGAAAGACTATCCCGCGCTGTTCTTCGAGCCGCTTGCGCCGCGCAATTCTCCCGAGATTTCGGGCAAGCTTCCGATTATCGAGCAAATCCGAAAGCGCGACATACTCCTCAACCATCCT
>JBJESC010000284.1:0-9961 GCA_051882615.1 Oscillospiraceae bacterium | reverse complement strand
GTTGGGCGGCGTCCTTGCCGCCCTTTTGTGGCAACCTGCAAACGTCGTGTTTGCAGTGCCGACAAGCCGTTGACGAAGTAGATACGCCTTTATCGACAGCCTGAAACGGCAGACTGTTAAAGTCTGCCGTTTTTGTTATTTTCTCTCCTTTATCTCGCCCTTGCGGTATGACGTGAGCAGCTCCTTCAAATCCTCAATCTGTTCGAGAAGCTCCTGTCCCTTGTCCGTATCGGAGATGTTGGCGCGGTCGGGAAGCTTCTCCACAATCTGAACCTCGGGAGTCTGCCCTCCCGTTTCGGGATTAAAGGGCTTGTGCACCGCAAGCGAAAGGCTGTGCGAGTCGTAAATCAGCGTGTAGCCCGCAATTCCCGTGGTTTTCTGGTACGCCTTGGATATGCCGCCGTCAATGACGTAGAGTTTGCCGTTCGCCTTGACGGGGTGCTCTCCGTCCTTGATTTTAACAGGAACGTGTCCGTTGATGATGTGTCCCGAATTGTCGTCTATACCGAAATCACGGAGGATTTTACGGCACACGTCCTCCCTCTCCGAGAGATGGTAGTAGCTGTTGAAGTTCTCCCCGCAAATCTCAGCGCCCGCTTTCGTTCCGATGAAATAGCGCTCAAAGAACGCCATTTTGTCCTTACCGTACAGCGGCGACTGCGGACCGCACCACAGATACCACATAAAGTCGCGCGCAAACAGCTCCTTTGCGTAGAATGCACGGCTTACAAGCTCGTTTATCTTGTCGAAAAGCGGCTTCCCGTCATATACTAAGTTCCCTATCTTTACGCCCTGCAGGGAGCCGTCCTCGTTCATAGGAATGCAGCCGTGGAACATCAGATTTCCGTTGCACACGTTGTACATCGAGCCTTTGGAAAGCAGGAAACGAACGTGACGCTGGAGCTTTTCGCTGTGCAGGAACGAGTTTTTCAGAATATTCATAAGCTCTTCCTCGGCGGGAGAAAGCTCGGCGGGATTTTCGGGATTAACAGTCGGGAAGAAGCCGTCCAGCAGCGTATAAGTCTGCTCGTCAATCGTTACGGTATTGCTGCCGAAGTCCACCATCTCAAAGACATTGCGGGACTCCATGTTCCACTCGGGGTGGGACTTGATTAGCTGCGACTCAAGCTTAAGCTGAATAACGGAAATCGCCTTGTGCATCTGTGCGGCGAGCTTATCGTCAACAGGGTCGTAGAGGTTGGTGTCGTAGGTATGCGGATAATAGAGCGATACATCGCTGTCGCCGTAGGTTTCTGCAGCGAACACCGCCAGAGCGCGCAGATTAAGTCCGTATCCGTCCTCCAGCAAATCGAAGTTGTTGTACTTGATGGAAATGCGGATTACATTAGCAATAAGCGCCGTATTTCCGGAAGCAGCTCCTATCCACGATATGTCGTGATTGCCCCACTGAATGTCCACATCGTGCATCTTTATAAGCTCATCCATAATAACATCGGGGCGCGGACCTCTGTCGAAAATATCGCCGATGATATGGAGCTTATCCACCGCCAGCGATTGAATAAGCTGACACAGGGATACAATAAACCTGTCGCCTGTGCCCGTTTCGATAATGGAGGAGATAATCTTGTCGTAATAAAAATCCTTGTTGACGTCATCGGTGACGTTCAGCAGCTCGTCTACGATATAGCGTATCTGCTCGGGGATTCTTTTACGGACGCGGGAGCGGGTGTATTTAGCGGAAATGCTCTCGCACACGACAATCAGACGGTAGAGCGTAAGGCGCGTCCACTCCTCGTCAAGTGTTCCTTCATCGTGCATACGCTTAATCTCGCGTTCGGGGTAATAGATAAGGTTGGCGAGCATTTCGCGCTTTCCCGCCGAAACGGTCTTGCCGAACACCTTGTCAATCTTGTTCTTGATAATACCCGAAGCACTCTTTATCATGTGGAGAAACGCCTCGTGTTCGCCGTGCAGGTCGCTGAAAAAATATTCCGTACTCTTGGGAAGCGAACGGATAGCCGAGAGATTGATAATCTCGCTTGCCGCGCTCTCGATGGACGGATATTTCTCTGCGAGAAGCTGTAGGTACTTTTTGTCTGTCATAAAAGCCTCCAAAAAACCTATTTGTGTATATTTCCTAAAGCGCAAATTTAACTCTGCGAAAAGTTGGACAAAAAATCAATTGAAAATCACGGAATAAAGCGTTATAATATTCTCATTGCGGTTAATTCGGATTGCATTGGAACCCGTATCCCGCATTGTGAAAGGTGAAAATTATGGCAAAAACAAAGGATTTGACGCAGGGCAAGCCGATGAAGCTCATTCTCGGGTTTATGCTCCCCCTGCTTTTCGGAATGCTGTTTCAGCAGTTCTATAATATGGTTGACACGATAATAGTCGGAAGATACCTCGGAATAAACGCTCTCGCGGGCGTAGGCTCGACAGGCTCGATTAACTTCCTCGTAATGGGCTTTGTAATCGGCGTATGCGCGGGCTTTGCAATTCCCGTGGCGCAGAAATTCGGCTCGAAGAACTTCGGAGAGCTGCGCAAATACGTCGGAAACACGCTCTGGGTGTCGCTGGTGTTCGCAACGGTGCTGACAGCCGCAACGTGTCTGCTCTGCTCCCATATTCTCAGGTGGATGGATACCCCCGACAACGTATTCAACGAAGCGCACGACTACATTTTCGTAATCTTCCTCGGAATACCCGTAACGTTCCTTTACAATATCCTCTCGGGCTTTATCCGCTCGCTCGGCGACTCGAAAACGCCCGTAATCTTCCTCGTAATCTCCAGCCTGTTGAACATAGCGCTCGACGTGTTTATGATTGTCGTGCTGAAGATGGGAGTAGCGGGAGCGGGCTGGGCTACCGTAATCTCGCAGCTTGCTTCGGGAATAATGTGTCTGGTATTCATCGTGAAGAAGTTTGAAATTCTCCACCTGAAAAAAGACGACCTGAAGCTCAGTATGTATCACATCGGAAGACTGTGCGCAATCGGTCTGCCTATGGGACTGCAATATTCAATCACCGCAATCGGCACTATTCTCATTCAAACAGCAGTAAACGGGCTTGGCTCTATCAGTATGGCTTCCGTTACTGCGGGCGGCAAAGTGGGACAATTTATGTGCTGTCCGTTTGACGCTATGGGAAGCACTATGGCAACCTACGGCGGACAGAATATCGGCGCGGGAGAAATCAAGCGCGTAAAGCGCGGACTGTTCGACTGCTCGCTGCTCGGGGTAATCTACGCGCTGGGCGCGTTCGCGCTTCTGTTCTTCTTCGGCGGGGATTTGGCGATGATTTTCATCGACTCGTCCGACACCGAGATTGCCGTCAACGCGGCGCAAATCAAGGAGCTTGCCCACACATATCTCATCTACAACTCGGCGTTCTATGTCCCGCTGGCGTTCGTGAACATTGTGCGCTTTCTCATTCAGGGAATGGGCTCATCACAGGTGGCGCTCTATGCGGGAGTGTTCGAGCTGGTCGCACGAGCTGCGGCAGCGCTCTGGCTTGCTCCGATTTTCGGGTTTAAGGCAATCTGCCTTGCAAACCCCTTGGCGTGGATTGCTGCGGATTTGTTCCTTATCCCCGCGTTCTTCGCGTGCTATGCCTCGGTGAAGAAGAAGCTCATTCGCCGTCACTCCGAAGGTCCGGAACAGTCGGCAACACCACAGTAAACACCGTGTTTTCGTTCTCGCTGGAAGCTGAAATGCTTCCCCCGTGACGAACAACTATTTCCT
Organism: Oscillospiraceae bacterium; assembly: GCA_051882615.1. Taxonomy (GTDB): domain Bacteria; phylum Bacillota; class Clostridia; order Oscillospirales; family Ruminococcaceae; genus CAG-115. The sequence goes on along the minus strand of JBJESC010000284.1, from coordinate 6,254 downwards.
TTGCAATCGCAAGACCAAGCCCCGCGCCGCCCGTGTCGGACTGACGCGCGGTATCCATACGGAAGAACTGCTCGAAGATTTTTTCGAGCTTTTCTTTTGGGATAGTTTTTCCGTGATTACGCACAGCAACGGTGATTTTCCCGTTCTCGGCAATCATCGCAAGCGAGACCGTGCTGTTCTTGTAGCTGTAATTCACCGCGTTGCGAAGCAGATTGTCGAACACGCGCTCCAGCTTGTCGGGATCGCAAATCATCTCCACATCGGGCTGAATTTCCGCGCTTGACGTGAGGGAATGCTCCTTGAATATGGGCAGGAACTCGCTCATCGTCTGCTCCAGCATAAGGCTCAAATTAATGCGCTCGGGTTCAAGAGTAAGCGTTTGCATATTAAAGCGAGTTATCTCGAAGAACTCGTTTATCAGCTGTTCAAGACGCTGTGCCTTTTCAAGCGCAATTCCCGTGTACTTGGCACGGCTCTCGACGGAAATATCGGGTTCTGCGTTCAGCAGAGTGAGGTAGCCGATTATGCTGGTAAGCGGGGTTTTCAAGTCGTGCGCAAGGTAGAGTACAAGGTCGTTTTTCCGCTGCTCTGCTTCTTTAGCAAGCGTGCGATTTTTGATTACGTCCTCGCGGAGCGCGTTCATATTGTCCTGAATATCCTTCATCTCGGGCGGGAGGTTGATTTGTCCGTTTTCCACGTTAACCAGCTTCTCACACTCGCAGACGATTTTATCGAAGTACGAGAACGACTTTCGAAGCAGGGTGCAGAAAATAAAAATCCACCCCGCTAAAATCAAAGTCGGTATGATAATAAGAATACAGTCCCGAATAAGGCTAAGCAGCTTATAGATAAAGCTGTTGTAGTCCCAACGTATCATAGAGCATATCAAATAGCCGAAAAACGCGACGCCAAACACGGCAACCGCCCAGAGAATCATCCAGACCGCGCATTGCGAGACGAGTTTTTTCGTTATTCCGCTGTGCGTGGTTTTTTTAAGGTTATATCTGTTCATAATCAACTCCAAATCGGGGTTATTCTATGGTATAGCCCACTCCCCAGACGGTTTTTATGTACTTGGGACTGCGCGGCTGTTCGTGCATCTTCTCGCGGAGTCTGGCGATATGCGCCATAACCGTGTTGGAGCTGTCGAGGTACTTTTCGCCCCAAACCGCTTCAAACAACTCCTCGCTTGAAACCACCTCGCCCTGCCGCTGACACAGGTACCAGAGGATATTGAACTCAATCGGGGTGAGGCTTATCACCTCGCCGTTCAAGATACAGATATGGGTTTTCGAGCTTATCTGCAAGCCGCGAATGTCGATTTCCGTTTTTTCGGACTGCGGCTTTTCGCCTGCGGTATTATAGCGCTTGAACCGCCGAAGCTGTGCGCGGACTCTCGCCACAAGCTCGGGAGGGCTGAAGGGCTTGGTGATGTAGTCGTCCGCTCCCGAAGCAAGCCCCGTAATCTTGTCGAACTCCCCCACCTTAGCCGTGAGAAGAATAATCGGGAACACAAAGCGCTCGCGCACCCTCTGCACTATCGAAAAGCCGTCAATATCGGGGAGCATTACGTCCAGAATTGCCAAATCTAGGGCGTTATTCTCAATATAATCAAGAGCCTGCATTCCGTTATAGAATTTCTTTACGGTAAAGCCCTCGTTTTGCAGACATACCTCGACCAAATCGGCGATTTCCTTTTCATCGTCTGCCACCAGGATAATTTCGTTCACGCGCTCGCCCCCTCTACAACTATAATAATACAACATATTTTTCCGCTTGTCAATAACAGATACAGCAATCAAGATAGACAAAAACAGCAGACGCCAAGGTCTGCTGTTAATTGCTTATAGTGGTGAGTAACCCGTTTTCTCAACAATCTCCTGTCCCTGCTCGGAGAGGATAAAGTCAATCATCTCCTTGACTGCGGGATTGGGGTTGTTCTTGTCGTAAACGGCGTAAAAGTCGCTCACAATCGGGTAAGAGCCGTTGGAAATGTTCTCGCTGCTTGGGTACACGCCGTTCACGGAGAGCAGCTTGACGTTTCCGTGCCGCACCACGTCCTCTGCGTAAAAACGGAACGTAAAGCCCAGCGGACTGCCCAGAAATCCCAGAGGATTGGGCTTGATTTCCGTATCGCCCATAAACCGCAGCAGCGTTGACTGGCTTCCGCTTCCCGTAAGGCGCTGAAGCGGGTTTATGGGCATATTCTTCCCGCCGAGCTCTTTCCAATTCGTGTATTCCCCGCTGAACGCACCGCGAATCTGCTCCACAGTAAGCCCGTCCACGGGGTTGCTGCCGTTTACGATAAACACGAACGCTTCCTTGCCTATCGGGACGAATTCCAGCTCCACGCCCTTTTCCTTGGCGTATGCAAGCTGCTCCGCAGAGGGGGCGGCATTGAACGCGATGTCCACCGTGCCGTCCACTACCCCCTTGTAGGAGCGGAGGGTGTTGTTCATCTGCAGCTTGCTCTCGGGAGAGAACTTCTCGCCGTCAAACTGCACGGAGCTTTCGGGGTAGACCGCGTTCGCAAATGCGGAGAACAGCGGATACAGTCCTTCCGCACCGTCCAGCACGGGCAACTCTCCCGAGAACTCTACTTCTGCTTTCTCCTTGACAATCAGCGAGTTTTCATCAAACGGAAGATAACGCCACACGTCAATCGTCCGCGCGGAACGCCCCTCGCTCTCATCCGGCAAACAGGGCTTTGTAAACAGGAAATACACCGACAGATTGAACAGCGCGAAAACCATCGCCACCGCGCACAGCACCGCTATCTGCTTAATAAGAAGCCGCTTATCCATAGTATCACCGCCCATTCGCAACAAAGGAGATTATCGAGCAATTCTCGTGATAGTAAGCCGTAACCCCGACCAGCACTCCGCTTGAAATAATCCCGACCGCCATCACCGCAATCAGCAAACGCTTGAACAGTTTTTCGCTCATAGTCCACCTCACCTAATCACATAAACCTTATCGCACCCATATTTATCAGCGCAATAAGTATCAGCACCAGAATTACCATCACCACAATCGGTGCGGATACTATCATCAGCACAAGCCACAGCTTCCAATTTCTGCCCTTTTTCTTCATTACTATCATCAAAACCAATGAAACAATGAACAAAATAACCGCTATCGCTGGAATTCCCAGAAACAGAATTCTAAAAATCCAATCCCACATAATTAACCCACCTTTCATATTTCGCAAGTGTATTATAACATATAATACACTTAATGTCAAGAGGTTTTTGACAAAACAGCAGCACACTATTTTGTGCTGCTCAGTCTGTCGATAAAGTCCTTTTTCTGCGAGTCGCGCCCCCACCCCCTGCCCCCTCCCCCGAAGGGGGAGGGGGAGAAATGCGGGGCTGCCGCCCCGCTAGCCCTACTTGGGGGCTTCGCCCCCAACCCCCCATTATAAGCCTCGGTGCCACCCTAAATAGGTTTTTCGACAAGCTGAGCAGCACACTATTTTGTACTGCTGTCCGTTTCTCACATATACTTTATAGCGCTCATCATAATAATCACAAAAGCGAGGATTGCGCCATATATCACCGCGCAAAGCACCGCAGCTACTATCATAAACACCTTGCGGGAGCGGCGCTTCGGCGAGCCCTTGGGAGCTTGCAGAAACAGCACCAGCGCCACTATAAACATAATAAGCACCGCGGGAGGTATGAGGTACATAATATAAGAAAGCAATTGCATAGTAAACTCCTTATTAATTATTAAGCAGGCTCGGTATTGTAGAGCGCCGAATAAATTCCGTTGCGCTCCAACAGCTCCTCGTGAGTTCCCTGCTCCGCAATTCCGTCCTCGGTGAGCACGAGGATTTTGTCGGCATTGCGTATCGTGGAGAGGCGGTGCGCAATCGTGATTACCGTGCGGTTCTGCGCCAGCCGCTCAAGGGACTTCTGAACAAGCCGCTCGCTCTCGTTGTCGAGTGCGCTTGTCGCTTCGTCCAGCACCAGAATGGGCGGGTTCTTGAGGAATACTCGCGCTATTGAGATACGCTGCTTCTGTCCTCCCGAAAGGCGCACTCCGCGCTCCCCCACATACGTCCGGTAACCGTTCACGGTGGACATAATGAAGTCGTGAGCGCCAGCCTGCTTCGCCGCCTCGATAACCTGCTCCTCGGTAGCGCCCGGTCTGCCGTAGGCTATGTTCTCGAAAATCGTCCCAGAAAACAGGTACACGTCCTGCTGAACAATTCCGATATTCTTTCGGAGGGTACTTAAATCCAACCTGCGGACGTCCACTCCGTCAATCTCAACAGCCCCCTCCGTAACGTCATAGAAACGCGGGATAAGGTTGCAGATAGTGGTCTTTCCGCCGCCCGACGGTCCTACCAGAGCCACGGACTGTCCCTGCTTCACCTCAAGATTGAGCTTATCGAGAATAAGCGTGTCGGGATCGTCCGCATAAGCGAAGCTGACGTTCTTAAAGGTAATATCCCCCCTGAAGCTCTCGGGCTTTATGGGGTTTTCGGAATTGACAATATCGGGCTCGGTGTCCATCACCTCGAAAAAGCGCTCAATTCCCGTCATTCCGCGCTGAAACTGCTCGGTAAACTCCACAATTTTGCGGATAGTCGCAAGCAGAGTAGTCACATACAGCAGAAACGCCATAAAGTCTGCGGGAGTAATCGCGCCATTCAGCATAAACAGTCCGCCCGCGATTATTACGGTGACGTACATCGCGCCGTCAAACGTGCGCGTCATTGCGTGGAAGGTTCCCATTCGGCGGTAGTTCTCGCGCTTGATGGAGAGCCACTCCTGATTACCCCGCTCGAACTTCTCCATCTCCGCGTCCTCGCCCGTGAAGGACTTCACCACGCGAATTCCCAGCAGGCTGTCCTCCACCTGCGCATTGACCTCGCCTATCTGCAGGCGGTTGCGCCTGAACGTTGCGCGAAGCTTGTGGTTGTACTTCCCGCACACCACCGCCATTATCGGAAGTACCGCGAAAATAATCAGCGTAAGCGGAACGTTAATCGTGCAGAGAACAACGAACGACACTACAATTTTCATTCCCGCGATGAAAAACTCCTCGGGACAATGGTGCGCGAACTCCGTCACGTCAAACAGGTCGCTTGTGATACGCGCCATAAGCTGTCCCACCTTGGTCTGGGAGTAATAGCGGAACGAGAGCTTCTGCAAGTGCCCGAACAACACCGTGCGCATATCCGTCTCAATCCGCGCACCCATAACGTGACCGATATTCGCCATAAAGTAGTACGCCGCAACATCAATCACCCGCAGAACGAGGTAAATTGCCGCCGTTCTGAGAACCAGTTCCAACGTCAGCCCAGAAATATCGGTCTGCGCCACCTGAGCGATATTTCTCACCAGCACGGGCAGAACGATCTCGCACAGCGCAGTAAGCGACGCGCATATCAAGTCCATTATCATAATATGAACGTAAGGCTTATAGTATGGAATAAACCTTTTTATCAGTTTTGATTGCTTCATAGGACATTCCTTTCCATTATTCGTCAATAACAGTATACCACAAATCTGAAATTTTTGCAACAGCCTTGACATTCTCCCCCAAAAGGGATATAATATCCGTAAAGCCTGTTGAAAGAGATATGAAACAGGCTGGCGAGAAAGGTACAGATACGAGAAAACAGCACCACGGCTAGGCTTTGTTTTGGTTGCCCTCTGTTGGGCGGCGTCCGTGCCGCCCTTTGGGGGCAACCTGCAAACATCGTGTTTGCACTGCCGAGTTATATTGACGAAGTAGATGTGCTTTTATCGCCAGCCTGCAATAGGAGAACGCTATGAAAAAACTGCTTCTTGTATACAACCCCCATTCGGGAACGGGGACTATCCCCAAATACCTCTCCGAGATTGTCACCATTCTGACCGAGGGGGGATACGACGTTACGGTTCACCCCACGTCTGCGCCGCTGGACGGGCAATCGTACATCACGAACCACGGTTCGGAGTACGAGCTTATCGTCAGCGGAGGCGGTGACGGAATGCTCCACGAGCTGGTAAACGCGGCTGTCGCTCTCAATCCCCCGAAGCCCTGCGGCTATATTCCCGCTGGCACGGTTAACGACTTTGCCACCTCGCTCGGAATTCCCAAGGACATCACCAAGGCGGCTCACACGATAATAAACGGCGAGTTCACCAAGGTTGACGCGGGAAAGTTCGGCGACAAGTACTTCTCGTATATAGCGGCGTTCGGAATGTTCACGGACGTGAGCTACTCCACCGACCAGAAAGCGAAAAACATCTTCGGCG
>JBJESC010000283.1:0-2490 GCA_051882615.1 Oscillospiraceae bacterium | reverse complement strand
ATTGAATTTGTTTCCTTGTAGAAAATTTCGGCAGGCTCTGACAGGGAAATGTTCTTTGCAAACTCCGACATTGCAAGAGAGAAGTAGCTCGCTCGCGGGACGCACACGGAGAAAGCCTGTTTCTTTTGTTTTCCGTTGCGGTATATTTCCTCAACCTCGTCAACTTGTGCGATTATTCTTCTCGCGCGGCGAAGAAACTCGTCGCCGTCGGGAGTTGTGGTTATTCCTTTCGAGGTGCGCTTGAATATAGTAATTCCGAGCGACTCCTCAAGCTCCTTTATTGCGCGCGACAAATTAGGCTGTCCCATATAGAGATTAGCCGCCGCTTTACTGATTGATTGGGTTTCCGCAACCTCAACCGCGTATTTCAGGTGAAGAATATTCATTGACAAATCCTTTTAGTTTCTTTCAAGAGCTGTTATTCCCGAACGTACCATTTTAATAATTCCAAACGGTTTGAGTAAATCGAGGAAGCTGTCGATTTTAGCAGGCTCTCCCGTAAGCTCGAGCATTATGGATTGTGCGCCCACGTCAACGGGCTTTGCACGGTAGAGATTAGCAATTTCTATAATCTTGTGTCTGTCCTCGGGGTCTCTTCCCGCGCGGATGAGGATATGTTCACGGCAAACCGCGTCCTCAAGAATCTGGACGTCGTATACGTCATACAGCTTTAAAAGCTGGTTCTTAATCTGGTTGAGCGTTTTTAAGTCTCCCGCAACAACGATAGTCAGACGGGAAATGTTTGGCTCCTCTGTTTCTGCCGCGTTAAGGCTCTTGATGTTGAAGCAGCGTCTGCTGAAAAGTCCCGAAACGCGAAGCAATACGCCGTTGTTATTGGCTACCTTTACGGATAAAACGTGTTCCTGCATTGTATTTCTCCTCCCACTTCTCAGCTTAAATCAATCTCGGTAATCGGATTTACAATCGGCTTACCCGCGGGAATCATCGGGAGAACGTTAATGTCACGGTCTATCCGAACTTCAATCATTACGGGGGAAGTCTTTGAAATTTCGAGCGCCTTTTTTAGTACAGGCTCGATTTCTTCCGTCTTCTCAATTACAAATGTCTGAATACCGAAGCTCTCGCCAAGCTTAACATAGTCGATATGGCGGTTGTCAAGCGTTGTGTGAGAGAAGTGCTTGTTGTAGAACAGTCGCTGCCACTGACGAACCATTCCGAGAACGTTATTGTTGATAACGAGTTCAATAATAGGGATATTGTGAGCAGATGCGGTGATAAGCTCGTTGAGGTTCATTGCAAAGCTGCCGTCTCCCGCAATGTTAACAACAGTCTTATCGGGGCAGCCTACTTTTGCGCCGATTGAAGCTCCGAGCCCGAAGCCCATAGTGCCCAGACCTCCCGAAGAGATAAAGCTGCGGGTGTTTCTGAATTCGTAGTACTGAGCTGCCCACATCTGGTTCTGTCCGACTTCCGTGGTGATGACTGCGTTTCCGTCGGTGAGTTTGTCCAGCGCAGAGATTACAGCCTGTGGAGTAACGGGGAATTCGTCTGTTCCCACCTGAACAGGCTCTCCGCAGTCCTTTGCGATGATTTCATCGGTCCAGGAGTGCTTCTTCTGAGATACTTGGCCGATAAGTTCCTTCAGAACCGCTTTAATGTCGCCCTTTACGGTAACATACGCTTCAACGTTCTTGTTGAACTCAGCGGGGTCGATGTCGATATGGATAATCTTGGCGTCTTTTCCGAATACGGACGGGTCGCCGATTACGCGGTCAGAGAAGCGTGTTCCTATACCGATAAACAGGTCGCAGGAATTAAGCGTTTGGGCTGCCTTTACTGTACCGTGCATTCCAAGCATACCGATATAACGACGGTTTGTCTGGTCGTATGCGCCCTGTCCCATAAGAGAGCAGGACACGGGAGCGTCGCAAAGCTCGGCGAGTGTTTTAAGCTCCTCAACCGCGTCGGAGGAAATTACTCCGCCGCCAACGTAGATGTATGGGCGCTCAGCCTTTTCAATCAGCTCAATCGCTTTTTCTATTTCAGCTGCGTTTATCGGCTCGGTCTCGGGTGTTTCGGGAGTTTGCGGAGTAAATTCCGTTACAGCCGCGGTAATATCCTTGGGAATATCCACCAGAACAGGACCTTTTCTTCCGCTTCCCGCAATTTTGAACGCAAGTCGGAGAGTGTTAGCCAGCTCGCTGATGTCCTTAACAATGAAATTATGCTTGGTAATAGGCATAGTAACGCCTGTAATATCCACTTCCTGGAAGCTGTCAAGTCCCAGCAGGTTGCAGGAAACGTTACCCGTAATAGCAACAAGCGGGATTGAGTCCATATATGCAGTCGCAAGACCTGTTGTGAGGTTAGTAGCGCCGGGACCGGAGGTAGCGATAACAACGCCCGTCTTTCCGGTAGCTCTTGCAAAACCGTCTGCCGCATGGCAAGCGCCTTGCTCGTGAGAAGTAATAATGTGCTCGCCAAAAACACGAAAATTCCGATTTTCGCAACCAATGGCACGGAGCTCTC
>JBJESC010000282.1:0-10017 GCA_051882615.1 Oscillospiraceae bacterium | reverse complement strand
TGGGGGCAGAGCCCCCAAGCCCCCAAATGGCTTAGCGACAGTTTAAGGCGCGATTATTTATCGCGCCTTTTGGTTATAGCTTTGCTGCAGCTTTAGCGAGGTTCATATAGTCCTCTAAGGTAAATTCCTCGGCGCGGGCGGTGGGTTTTATCCCTATCCTCTCCAACAGCTGAGCAGCCTCTGCTTTCGGGAGCTTCAGCTCCGCCGAAACGGGGTTTACAAGCTGCTTTCTGCGCTGCGAAAAGCCTGCGCGTATCAATCGGAACATCATTTGCTCCTCGTTTTCGGGGAGCTTTTTTTCGGAGCTGATGTCCAGCCGTATCACTGCGCTGTCCACGTTGGGCGAGGGCATAAAGCTGCCTCTGCCTACCTTGAACAGCAGCTTCGGAGTGCTGAAATAGCGCACCGCATAGGAAATCGCCCCGCATTCGCGCGTTCCGGGAGCGGCGCAGAGCCGGTCTGCCGCTTCTTTCTGCACCATTACGGTGAGCGACTTTACGGGAAGTCTGCTCTCCAGTACCCGCATTATGATGGGCGAGGTTATATAGTAGGGGAGGTTTGCGCAGATTACCGTTTCGCTGCCGTGGAACTTCTCCTCGATAAGCGCGGCAAGGTCGGTTTGCATTACGTCCGCGAACACCACCTCGGTGTTGGGATAATCCGCGAGCGTTTCCGCGAGAATGGGCTTTAGTTTTTCATCAATCTCCACGGCGACAACCTTGTCGCAGCGCTCGGCGAGCTCGCGCGTGAGCACTCCCACGCCCGTGCCGATTTCCAGAGCGCACACTCCGCTGCCGCAGCCGCCCAGCTCCGCGATTTTCGGGCATACGGACGGGTTAATCAGAAAGTTCTGACCGAGCGACTTGTTGAATGAAAATCCCGCCAGCGCGAACAGGCGCTTTATTTCTCCTATATCGGTAAGCTGCAAAATGCTTTCTCCTTTGTGCGTTAATAACCCTCGCTGTCGCCGAGGCTGTCGTCGTTTTCCACCCAATCATTGACGATAAAGATTTTATATTCCGTCGGAGAGGTGCGGACAACCGCTTTCTCTATTCCCGCATTGATGATAAGACGCTTGCACATCGAACAAGGCTCGACATCGCCGAACAGCTCGCTTGTTTTCGCGTCAAGGCAGGCGAGATACAGCACTCCACCCAGCATTTCCGTGCGAGGCGCGGAGATAATGCAGTTCGCCTCCGCGTGGACGGAGCGGCACAGCTCGTAGCGCTGTCCTCGGGGAACATTGAGAGCTTCGCGGCGGCAGCTGCCGAGGTCGGAACAGTTGGTTCTTCCTCGCGGAGCGCCGTTGTAGCCCGTTGAGATAATAGCGTCGTTCTTTACGATAATCGCGCCGAAATTGCGGCGCAGGCAAGTGCCGCGCTCCGCAACGGTCTGCGCTATATCGAGATAGTAATTGATTTTGTCAACTCTGCTGCTCACGCAAACACGTCCTTTCTCAAAACGGATTATTTCTTTTTGCGTCTTTGCTGCTGAGAAATAAAGCCCTTGCTGGTCATTCCCAGGATATTTATGGGGGCTGAAATCGGCTTGGTGCTGCCGTTGAAGAAGTCAAGGAAGTCCTTGGCAATACGAGCCTGCTTGGGCAGAGAGTTCGTGCGGTTGCAGTATTCCGTTACTTTCAGGAATTCGGCAGCCGCCCTTTCCTTTTCACCGAGGTCTGCAAGCAGCTCGCCGAGAACGCAGGTGTACTCGATAGCTCCCTGCTCGTTTCCGGCGTCCTTTTCCTCTGCAATAGCTTTTTTGAGAGCTTCGACAGCCTTGTCATAGCTTTCGAGGTTGATATACTGAATAGCCATTTCAAAATTTACATTCATAGCGTTGTTTCTCCTTATAAAATGCGCGTGAGCGGCTTTAAAGCCATTATTCCCGCTTTTTCTAATATTGTATCATAAAAAACCGCTTTTGTCAAATAGTTTGTTAAATATCGAGGGCAGTATCCATAATTTTCGGATATTCGCACTCGGGGTGTGACAGATTTTTTATGCTCGCCGTGGTATGATTGAGGGGAATAGGAACTTGCCCATTGAAATACAAAATCGGCGCAAGTTCCGAAAAGGCAAGGATTGGGGAAAATGAAAGGAAGTATACTATGGACGAAAAAACGGCGGTGAAGAATAATACCGTGCGAAAGCACAGGCTGATTTCTCTTGAGGACGTGGGTTGGACTTCGGCGGGACTGCTGTTGGAGCTGGGAAGCTCGGCGCTTTCTCCCGCGCCGTCGGGAGCGGCTCTCGCGGCGGGGCTTTCGGGGAAGAGCGGGCTTTGCGTGATTATCGGGGGCTTGGCGGGAGCGCTTCTGCACGGCTTCCCGAGCGCGATTTCGGGGCTGGTGGCGCTGGCTCTGGTTTTCGCGGTGCGGCTTATCCCCGATTTCGGAAAGCCTAAACTGAAAGCGGCGGTGCGCTCTGCGGGAGCGGCGGCGGCAACCGTTGCTTCGCGGCTTGTTGAGGTCGGAAATGCAACCGAGCTGCTGCGCGTTATCCTTGCGGGGCTTGCGGCGGGAGTGTTTGCGCTGTGCGTGTGCCTTATTTCGGACGGAATAAAGAGCAGGGGCTTTGATGTTGCCGATACGCGCGACTGCGCTCTTGCGTGCGTTGTTACGGGACTTGCGTTTATGTCGCTGGGAGCGCTGGATTATTTGCCGCTGAATGTCGGCAGACTGCTGTTGGGCTTCGGGCTTCTGGTTGTTTCGGCGGGCAGGGGCTTGGGAATGTGCGCCGCGGTGGGAATTTCGGGAATTATGGGGCTGTGTGCGCATTCTCCCGAGGTCGGCGCGGGCGGTGCGATTTTCGCGTTTGCGGCGGTGGCGTCAATGTTCTTCGCGCGGTATAACAAGGTTGTCCGAGCGGTGGGGTTCGCGTTTTTGTGCGTTACTGCTGCGCTGATTACGGGGATTGACGAGGGCTCGTGGAGAATTCTCGTTGAGGCGGCGATTGCGGCTGCGGTGTACGCGGTAACTCCTATTAACAGAGCGGCTCTCGCAGACGGTGAGTTTGCGGATTCTTCCGTGTCGTATATGCTCAGGGAACGGCTGAATTTCGCGGCAGACGCGATTGCGGGAATAGGCGCGGGACTGAAATCCGCAGCGGAAACTCTCGACAGGAAGTACAAAATCTCCCCCGAGGAAATTCCCGACCGCGCCGCGGACAGGTGCTGCCGCTCCTGCCCAAACTCAATGGTGTGCTGGGGGAAGAATTACGAGCTGTTCAACGGCGAGTTTATGCGGCTGGCGGAGCTTATCCGCGCGGGCGGCTCGCTTAACGGCGAAAGCCTGTCGCCCGAATGCGCGGAAATCTGCGTTAATCCGCGCGGGGTTATGGCGGCGATTACCGCGGAATACTCGCGTTTTGTTTCCGTAAGGGCGGGAGAGCGGCGAATTCGGGAAATGCGGCGCATTTACGTTGACCAGCTTGAGGGAATGCGCGACATTCTGCACGATATGGGCAGCTCGAAAAGCGAAATCAGGAGCGGGAGCCGCTGCCGCGCGGCGGAGCGCAGAGCGGAGAAAATCCTGAGGGATTCGGGAGTGGAGCTTCCGCAGGCGTTCGTGATGTTCGACAGACGCGGAAAGCTGCGCTTTGAAGCGTATGGCGCTACCGAGCCGCGCGTTACATACGATTATCTTGGGGCTCTGCTGTCGCAGAGCATCGGGCGGGAGCTGGAAACTCCGCAGCTGTCGGGCGGCGGAGGGCGGTACAGGTTCACCGCGTCCGAGAGGACTGCGCTCTCCGTTAAGGTGGGAGCGTATCAGATTCCGCGCGGCGAGAACCGCGTTTGCGGCGACTGCTACGAGTATTTCACGGACTCGGCGGGAGTGATGTACGTCATTCTTTCGGACGGAATGGGAAACGGTTCTCGTGCGAGGGTGGACTCGGCTATGGCGTGTTCTGTGCTGTCGAAGCTGATTAAGTGCGGAGTGTCTATTAAAACCGCGTTGGAAACCGTGAATACCGTTCTGATGGTTAAAAGCGCGGACGAGAGCTTCGCAACTCTCGATATATGCCGCATAGACCTCAACAGCGGAGAGGGCGTGGTGTACAAGGCGGGCGCGGCTACCACCTACATCAAGTCCGAGGATAAGCTGGTGAGGGCGGCGCTGTCGTCCGCTCCCGCGGGCTTAGGCGGACAGCTGACCGTGCCCGCTCAGAAGTTCACGGTGGGAAACGGCGACGTGATTGTGATGATGACGGACGGTGCCGCTCCCGACGAGCAATGGCTCTCCCGCGAGCTGTCGCAGCGCGCCGATCCCGCAGAGCTTTCCAAACGAATAGCGGGAGCTGCGCGTATGGACAAGACCAGAGATGACGACATCAGCGTGATTACAATGGTTCTGGGGAGGTGAAGCGATTTTACCGAAAATTAACCCGATTTTTAGGAAAAGTTGTGTTTTGTGAAAATAATTTTCATAACTCCTTCGGTTCGTTGTGCAAAATCACCGAAAAAACCTGTTAAAAGTATCATAAATAATGAAAAACCAACAATGCTATTGCAAATTTAAAACACTTATGTTATAATATAGACAGGTTAAAGGGTTTATTATGCTGCTTTTGTGGGCAAATGTAACAAAACCCGTTTAGAGATTTATGAATTTGTAATTTTGCACTTCAACTAAGGAGGTAATAACATAATGGCAATTGAAATCCCCGAGAAATACAGCGTGCCGCTGTATCTCTTCCATCAGGGAGAGAATACCTATGCCTACGAGTTTTTCGGTTCTCACAAGGACACCAGAGACGGAAAGTCGGGCGCTGTTTTCAGATGCTGGGCGCCGCACGCCAAGTCGGTTTGCGTTGTAGGCGATTTCAACCACTGGGACAGAACTCGCAACTATATGTCCAAAATAAGCGACGGCGGTATCTGGGAGCTTTTTATCCCGGGAATTAAGCAGTACGACAACTACAAGTACAGCGTTGAGACCGCCGACGGTCTTATCAAGCTGAAAGCCGATCCCTACGGATACCACATGGAGCTGCGCCCGAACACAGCTACCAAGTTCTACGATATTGAGGGCTACGATTGGCAGGACGCCAAGTATATGGAAAAGAACGCTAAGGGCAGCGTGTACGAAAGTCCCGTCAACATCTACGAGGTCAATGCCGCATCGTGGAAGAAGTCCAAGACCGGCTTTTTGAGCTATGTTGAGCTTGCCGACCAGCTTATTCCCTACGTTAAGGAGATGGGCTACACCCACATTGAGCTTATGCCTATCGGAGAATATCCGTTCGACGGCTCGTGGGGTTATCAGCAGATTGGTTACTTTGCGCCCACCTCGCGTTTCGGTACGCCTCACGACTTTATGCGCTTCGTAGACAAGTGCCATCAGGCGGGAATAGGCGTTATTCTCGACTGGGTGCCCGCGCATTTCCCGAAAGACGCGGCAGGTCTCTACGAGTGGGACGGTCAGAGCTGCTATGAGGAGGACGATCCCCTCAGACGCGAGCATAAGAGCTGGGGTACTCACATCTTCAATTGGGGTATGGCTGAGGTGCAGTCGTTCCTCGTTTCCAACGCGAACTACTGGATTGAGAAGTACCACATAGACGGTCTGCGCGTTGACGCGGTGGCTTCTATGCTCTATCTCGACTATGACCGCAGAGACGGCGAGTGGCGTCCCAACGAAAAGGGCGGCAAGGAAAATCTTCAGGCGATTGCGTTCCTCAAGAAGCTGAACGCCGCTGTTTTCAAAAATCACCCGAATATACTTATGATTGCCGAAGAGTCTACCGCGTGGCCGATGGTTACAAAGCCTGCGGATATTGGCGGACTTGGCTTCAACTTCAAGTGGAATATGGGCTGGATGAACGATATGCTCCGCTATATGAGCATGGATCCTCTCGGCAGACCTTATAACCACAATCTCGTTACCTTCTCGTTCTACTACGCATTCTCCGAGAACTTCGTGCTCCCGATAAGCCACGATGAGGTCGTTTACGGAAAGTGCTCTATGCTGGACAAGATGGGAGGCCCTCGCGAGTATCGCTTCAACTCAATGAGAACGTTCCTCGGCTATATGATGGCTCACCCCGGCAAGAAGCTGATGTTTATGGGACAGGAGTTCGCTCAGTACAAGGAGTGGAACTTCCAGGAGCAGCTTGACTGGGAGGTTCTCGAATTTGAGCCGCACCGCAAGTATTACGAGTTCGTTAAGGCAATCAACAAGTTCTACCTGGATAACCCCGCACTCTGGGAGTGCGACACCAGCTGGGAGGGCTTCCATTGGATTTCCGCGGAGGACAATCAGAACTCCGTTATCGCATTCAGAAGAATGGGCAAGAATAAGGACGATAAGAATAAGGAAGAGCTTATCGTTGTTTGCAACTTCCAGCCTGTTCGTCACGAGATTTACGAAATCGGTGTTCCCTACTATGCGGATTATGTCGAGGTGCTCAACTCCGACGACGTGAAGTTCGGAGGAAGCGGAGTTACCAACGGCACCGTTACCGCGAAGAACGAGCCTATGCACGACGAGCAGTACAGAATTACTCTCGATATTCCGCCTATGTCCGTAATGTACTTCAGACCGAAGAACATACGCGACCCCAAGGCAGACGTTGAGGCTACGGCTAAAGCAAAGCCCACAAAGTCCGCAAAGTCCGCACCTGCAAAGGAAAAGGCAGAGCCGGCAAAGGCGAAAAAGTCCGATGCGGCGGTTAAGTCTGATAAAAAATCTTAAGGAGGATAAAAATATGAACCACATTAAAAAAGAGTGTGTTGCCATGCTGCTTGCAGGCGGTCAGGGTAGCCGTTTGTATGCGCTTACTCAGGATATGGCTAAGCCTGCTGTTCCGTATGGCGGCAAGTACAGAATTATTGATTTCCCGCTTTCCAACTGTGTAAACTCGGGAATTGACACCGTAGGCGTACTGACTCAGTATCAGCCGCTGGTGCTTAACGAGTACATAGGAAACGGTCAGCCGTGGGGCCTCGACAGAGCTCACGGAGGAGTGCACGTTCTGCCTCCTTACGAGACCGCCGCAGGTAAGGCGTGGTACTCGGGTACTGCAAACGCAATCTATCAGAATATCGGATTTGTAGACCGCTACAACCCCGAGTATGTCGTTATCCTGTCGGGCGACCACATCTACAAGATGGACTACTCCAAGATGGTTGACTTCCACAAGGAGAAGAACGCAGACGCGACTATCGCGGTTCTGGAGGTTCCGTGGGAGGAAGCTCCCCGCTTCGGTATTATGACCGCCGACGAGAACGGTATGATTACCGAGTTCGCTGAGAAGCCCAAGGAGCCTAAGTCCAACCTCGCTTCTATGGGTATCTATGTATTCACTTGGGCTAAGCTGCGCAAGTACCTCATCGAGAACGAAAACGACGAGGGCGCAACCAAGGACTTCGGTAAGAACATCATTCCCGCTATGCTCGGCAATAACGAGAAGATGGTAGCTTACCATTTTGACGGATACTGGAAGGACGTAGGAACTATCGACTCTCTGTGGGAAGCAAATATGGACGTGCTCGACCCGAACGTTCCGCTTGATTTGCTGGACGACAGCTGGAAGATTTACTCCCGCAACCCCGTTATGCCTCCTCACTATGCAGGTCCTCAGAGCAAGATTGAGAACTCTATGATTGCGGAGGGCTGCGAGATTAACGGCGACATCGACTTCTCCGTACTCTTTGCGGGCGTTACCGTAGAAGAGGGCGCGATTATCCGCGACAGTATCATTATGCCGAATTCCGTTATCAAGAAGGGCGCGATTATCGAATACGCTATCATCGGCGAGGACTGCGTAATCGGCGAGGGCGCACACATCGGCGAGCGTCCCGAGCTGGTTGAGGATAAGTCCCAGTGGGGTGTTGCGGTTATCGGACATCACGTAAATGTTTCCGATAAAGCGGTTGCTCCGCCTAAGGCTATGATTTCTAAGGATATATAATAGAGAGGAGATGTTTGAAAATGGCAAGTATGTCTAATGTATTAGGTTTGATTTTCGCTAATATGCACGAGCAGACTCTCCCCGAGCTTACAAAGGCGAGAGCAATGGCGAGCGTTCCGTTTGCAAGCAAGTACCGTCTGGTTGACTTCCCGCTTTCGTGGATGGTGAATTCGGGAATAACTCAGGTCGGAGTTATCACAAAGAGCAACTACTATTCTCTGATGAACCACCTCGGAATGGGTTCCGAGTGGGATTTGGCGCGTAAGACGGGCGGTCTGCATATCCTCACTCCTTACGGCAGAGAGGGTACGGGTATCTACCGCGGCAGACTGGAGGCTCTTGCGGGAGCGGGCGAGTTTATTCACGAGAGCAACGCGGAATACGTTGTTATGGCTGACGCTAACGTTATCGCAAATATTGATTTGCGTCCTATCGTTGAGTTCCACGAGAAGAACGAGGCGGACATCACCTGCGTATACGGCTCCGCTAAGCTCACCGATGACAGAGCAAGTCTCCAGACCGTGTTCGGAGTTGACGCTAACAACGTAATCTTCGACGTAATGTCCAGACCTGCAATCAGCGGCGAGATGAACATTGCTCTTAACATCTACGTTATGAAGCGCAAGTTCCTCGAGGACCTTATCCGCGACTCCGAGTGCAGAAGCCTTTACAGCTTTGAGACGGATATTCTCCAGCATAAGCTCCACGATTACAAAATTCTGGGCTACAAGTACGACAAGTACTTTGAGATTATCGACTCGATGAAGACCTACTACAACGCGACAATGCAGCTGATGAACCGCGAGATTTCCCGCGAGGTATTCGACCTTGCAACTCCGATTTACACCCGCGTGCGCGATGTTGCTCCCGCAAAGTACGGTATCGACTGTGCGGTTAAGTCCTCGGTTATTGCCGATGGCTGCATTATTGACGGTACTGTTGAGAACTCCGTTCTGTTCAGAGGCGTTAAGGTAGCCAAGGGCGCTGTTGTACGCAACAGTATCCTTATGCAGGACGCTGTTGTTGAGGAGGGTGCTTCGTTCACCAACGCAATCGCCGACAAGAACGTTACCATTTCCAAGGGACGCTCCATCACGGGCTCTCAGGAATACCCTGTTTACATAAGCAAGGGCGCTAACGTTTAAAGAGAATACAGTATAGGCGCAAAATCCCAAAGCGTCTGCTTTGGGATTTTTGTGTCGAATTTTGTGAAAAGATGGCGCAAAACACCCCTCCGTTTCCGTTCGGGAACAGAGGGGTTTGTTTATTCTCCTTTTACTGTGTCGCCCGCGAGATATACTCTGCTCATCGTGAGCTCGGGAGTAAGCCTGCCCGACTCGTCATAAGCGGCGGTTACGGTGAGTCCCATTGCTCCGTCGCTGAGCGAGGTGAAGTTCAGCGGGTTGGTAGCCGAAACATCGTAGGTCATTGCGATTGTAACCGAAGCGGGAACTTCGTCTATTCCTGTGAATACCAAACGGAAGCTGTCGCAGTCGTTGAACGAGAACGCCGCGCCCATATTTTCCTCGATAAGAATGGGGTCAACTACTCTCAGGCGTTCCTTGAATTCGGGCTCGCCCTCGCTGTCCACGTCCTCGGAGTAGATGTTCTGTGCCGCAAGAATTTCGCCGCGGGGGATTCCCGCCGTAAGTATGAGGTTCTTGTAGCTGTAATCGGCTTCGGCAGGCTCGCCTTCCTCGTCAAGTCCGTTATACACGCTTCCCGTAAGCACGAACGTGTTGTCGTCTTTCTGCTGAAGCTCCAGCTTAACCACGGGCGCGTAGATTATGTTCTGGTAGGTGGCAAGGATTTCGGTCATTTCCTCGGCGGTCATATTTCCGTCTTCCTTGTCGTTCATTGTGGCGACTATTTCGGACAGCGTTTCGTTCGCGTTGAGGTCGGAGGTGTAAACGCGCGTGACGTACATCGTGTTTCCCGATACCTGCGTTATGTCTCCGCAGAACACTAAGTCGTGCGAATTCAGCATAAAGAACAGATACATTCCAAGTCCCGCTATTACAAGCGTTACAAGTATAATTCCCAGTACAATTTTCATAACGGCTCCTTAAATGCAGTACAAGTTCGTATCCCAATCGGGGATATA